>DATHKF010000086.1:0-3536 GCA_035489505.1 Bacteroidia bacterium
TGTTGGTGAGGCACATTTTCGTGAGATAATTAAATCCATCGTCGTAAACGACAAAAACATCGGGTTGAAATTTTTCCAGGAAAGGAATCACTTCATCGGCCGAATGTGAAAACTGCGAATCGAAAAGCTGAACCTCATGCCCGGCTTCACGCAATACTGCCGCAGCGAGTATCGTTCCCAATGGTGGGTACGGCTGTCCGAGTTCCCATTGTTTGGGATCGAAACGCATGAAGTAGGAGTGGGAAAAGAGGATTTTCACTGGGTAAAGATACGCTTTTGTAAGGTTTTTTTCACCGCGGAGGCGCAGAGACGCAGAGTCAAAAATCATATCGTTAAGCTAGCCGTGTTCGCGGAGAATTTGTAGAGCGAGAAACAAGAATGGGGCTCAGCGTTCACTGCTTCCTTTCCCAAATTTTTACAATCACTCCGCGCCTCTGCGCCTCCGCGGTGAAATAAAAAAACTATTCATGCGACGACCACTCCATGACATGCGGCTGTATCACCACATTGTACTCTTCTTCCAGCAAACCGCGCTTCTCTTCGAGTTTTGCGAGTACAATCCGCTGGAATCCCTGCGGGTGATGTTTGGAAACGTGTTTGCGCGAACGGAAATCCACTTCAAAATGCGCTTCGTTCATGTGTGGAAATTTCTTTTTCCAGCGACTGAATGTGATCCGGAAAAATTTATCGTCCATCCATTCGCCGAAAGAACCCGACAACATGCGTTCTGAAAAACGTTTGAACCATCCGTTTTTAGTTGCCGGAACCGGTGCTGAAGTGCATTCAGCATTCGGGTAAAATATTTTCACCCATTTATTTTCCTGTGTAAACGTTGCGAATGAATATACATCGCGCATGGGTTTCACAAAAACAATTTCGGTGGCCGTAAACAGGTTCCGGTCCGGAATTGATAAATGGTTGGTGTCGATGAAATAATTCACGCAGAAATATTTCTTCGAATTCAGCAGGAATATTTTCTTGAACAGGATAAGCGCTGTGCGCGCTACCCACAGCCGTCCGGGTTCGGTGATGATGAAATAATCGATGTCTCCATCTTTGTCCATTGTTCCCTTGGACAACGATCCACTGATGCAAACCGTACGCACAAAAGGAAAACCGGAAATGAACCGCGACCACTTCTCCGCTTTCGATCCGTAGAGCAGTGCGCGTTTGTTGCGTTCAATCCGTAAGTTGATCGTGTGCTCCGCACCGGTGATGAAATAAAATCCGTCGCGGTCGCTGACTAATCCGTGTTGCTGAAGTTCTTCAATGGCGCCGGCAATATCGGTGAGTGAACACGATTTCCACTGGCAGTATTTGAAGAGTTCGTCCAGCGTGAGCGGGTGACGGAACACATCAAAATACATGAGT
The DNA here is from genome assembly GCA_035489505.1 of Bacteroidia bacterium. Classification (GTDB taxonomy): domain Bacteria; phylum Bacteroidota; class Bacteroidia; order Palsa-965; family Palsa-965. Next base: position 1,372 of record DATHKF010000086.1, read on the forward strand.
GTCAACAGCGCGGCATTCGCATTGTTGCTGAGCACATGCGGCGATAAACGTTCAGCGTTTTCGATCTTCACGATAAAGTACTTCCTTGATGTTCAGCGTTAACAAAAGACAAGATATAGTTTTTCTCCCAGCGGATCAGTTTTTCCATGCGCAGTACGCAATGCCAGCCGTGTGTTGAACCTATGGATTTTATTCCATCGATGTCGCACTCATCTGAAAGCACCATGAGCATTTCGGTTTTCGGATGCGCATACGACATGGCCTGTGAAAAAAGTGAATCGAAGTATTCGAGGTTTTCTCCGCAATACCAGGCGTGTTCTGCAACGGAAGCCGGTTTCTTCTTGTAATAGGGAGGATTGACCAGGATGAAATCGAAATTGGCTTTTGGAATTTCACAAAACAGGTTCGATTCGTATACCGGGAAATTCCGTTTGTTGGATTCCGCATTGCGTTTCGTGTTGGCAACAGCAGCGGGATTGATATCACATGCGCAAACCTGCGCGCCTTGTTTGGCACAGAACAAACTGATCAGTCCGCTTCCGGATCCGACTTCAATCACTTTTTTTTCGTGCAATGGAATGCGGGACAAATAGCGAAGCAGAAAAGCTGTGCTGAAGAAAAATCCCGGGTGAAAAACTTCGGGTTCGACCACAATATGGATATCTCCCCAGCGGTACGAACGCGGAGATTTTAAATACCAGCGCACGTACGGTTTCCAGGTGCGATGGAGAATTCCTTTGATGATGCGCCGCATGGGACGCCGGTTATTTCACCTCTTTAAGATCCATTTTGCACAATGGACATTCACCAGCAACGGCGTAGGTTTTATCGCCTTCGCATTTCATCGGGCACTGGTAAGCAGTCTTTTTTTCACCGCCGCAGGACGCGAGCAGCAACATTACGATACCGGAGAAGATCAACTTTTTCATGGGCGTTGGTATTGAGTTGTTTCAAAGTTACCGTATAGAAACGAACTTTCAAATTGGGGAAAGGAGCAGGTTAGTAAGGAGTAGGCTAGTAGGCAGTCCGTACCCGTGTGGTTTACTGCCTACTGGCCTACTAACCTATTGCCTACCCCTATTGTTTAAACACGAACTCAACTCTTCTGTTCTCCGCATTTTCGGTTCCCGCAGGCCGCGATTCAGCAAATCCGGCTGTGGTGATCCGTGATGCTGCAATTCCGCGATCGACGAGATATTTTTTTACAGCTTCTGCACGACGCACCGAAAGGTCCAGATTGGCTTCTACATTTCCGACACTGTCGGTAAAACCATTCACCTGTACTTTGAGCGTTGCATCTGCTTTCAATTTATCGACAACAGAATCAAGCGGGACGAAGAATTCTTTCTTGATAACGTCTTTGTCCGTGTCAAAATAAATGATCGGGCGCACATCTGTTTTCCTGGGAATGGGTCCGCCTGCAATGGGTACCAGTTCAAGATCGTCGAAGTAGTAATAGCAATAGGGATCGTTGCCCTGGTTCTTTGATGTTACGGGCATAGACGTGGTTACAAATTGAGGCAGCATATATCCAATGATAAAGGAACGTTCCCCGCCTACCGCTGTAAAATCTACGCTCACTTTCGTCCAGGTTTGCACCATGGATGATTGATTGGTCCTGCGTATACTGACAGGGGAAAATTTCTGCCCGTAACCTTCACCCCGCTTTACAAAAGTGGTATCCCAGAATTCGAGCTGCATCGTACTCATCGCGTACCTGCTTTTCGCACTGATGCGCATCCACATCGAGAACCGATAGTTCTGTCCACCTTTCAGTGAATCAGTGAGCATAACACCTGTGTGTTCGCGCCAGGCAGTCTTATCGACGTAAATTCCGACATATCCGTTGCCCGTGCGTGCTTTTACTTCCCGTGCAAAAAAACGCGATCCGCATTGCGGATGTTGTCCGTCCGAATTGAAATAATCGGGCGTGCCGTACGGCGTCGGATTATACCATCCCGTGATGTTGTGCAGGTCGAATGTATCAGGAATAGGGAGTGAGTAGTTGGGGTCAACCAACTCCAATCCCGGATTGCGGATCAGGTTTTGCGCAGACAGACCTGAGCCAAGCATCCACAATGCAAGCGCAAAAAAGTGTAATCGCATAACAGGTCACTTACTGTTTAAACACAAATTCCACTCTCCGGTTCTCCGCATTTTCTGTG
>DATHKF010000087.1:0-2328 GCA_035489505.1 Bacteroidia bacterium
AGTCCATGGATCTGGCGTCAGTTGTTTGATACCAAGAGACATTTTACGGTCTTCTCTATCCAATGTAAGGATTACTGCTTCAACAGTATCACCGACTTTTACGAAATCCTGGGCAGAACGCAAGTGCGTAGACCATGACATTTCAGAAACGTGGATCAAACCTTCAACACCTTCAGCCACTTCGATAAATGCACCGTAATCAGCGATTACAACTACTTTACCTTTCACTTTGTCACCAACTTTCAATTCAGCGTTCAAAGCATCCCATGGATGTGCGTTCAATTGTTTCAATCCTAATTGGATTCTTGTTTTCTCATCATCGAAATCAAGGATTACCACGTTCAGTTTTTGATCTAACTCCAAAACTTCACTTGGATGATTGATCCTGGACCAGGAAAGGTCAGTGATGTGGATCAATCCATCAACACCACCTAAGTCAATAAAGACACCGTAAGAAGTGATGTTTTTCACGACACCTTCCAATACTTGTCCTTTTTGCAATTGGCCAATGATTTCTTTTTTCTGTACTTCAATATCCGCTTCGATAAGCGCTTTGTGAGAAACGACAACGTTTTTGAATTCGTGGTTGATTTTCACAACTTTGAATTCCATCATTTTATTGACATAAACATCGTAGTCACGGATTGGTTTCACATCGATTTGTGAACCTGGCAAGAACGCCTCAATTCCGAAAACGTCAACGATCATACCGCCTTTAGTCCTGCATTTCACAAAACCATTAACGATTTCTCCTGTTTCGTTAGCCGAAATAACGCGATCCCACGATTTGATGGTACGTGCTTTTCTGTGAGATAATACCAACTGACCTGTTTTGTCCTCGCGAACGTCAATCAATACTTCCACTTTGTCACCAACTTTCAATCCTGGGTTGTAACGGAATTCGTTTAAAGAAATAACACCTTCAGACTTAGCGTTGATGTCAACGATAGCATCACGGTCGGTGATTCTTACAACAGTTCCTTCCACAACTTCCTCTTGGTCAGTGGCGATAAATGTTTTCGATACTAACTCTTCGAATTCTTTTAAGTGCTTTTCGTCAACAGCGTCAATTCCTTCCTGGAAATTGTGCCAGTTAAATCCAGCTAAAAACTCTTCTTGTGATTTTAATAATTCAGACATATGTTCTGATAAAAATTTGTATTCTGTTTTTCTTGGGTTTCTGATGCGGTAGAAAAAACAGAAGTTGTTTTACGTAAAATATTGATACCTAAAGGAAACACTGACCGCCATTTAGGTGTGCAAAAGTAATACTTTTTTCTGAAACTGCAAATATTTCAAATACCATATTAACACTATAGCAGATTTCAGGTTCGTAATTTTTTCGTACTTTAGTTGGCGCCAAAATCTGCTGACAATTACGCCCGTGGAAAAAACATTACAAATAACAATCTCAAACAGAAAAAACAAGACTGCTTTTTTAAGGCAGGGCTTGCTTTTACTGGTTTTTTTCCTGCTTTCACAAACGGCTTTTTCCGCTGCGCTTCCGAACTTTACATTGACGGTCAACAAAACGGACGAAACTTGCCTTGGCAACGGAACACTGAGTTTTTCGGTAAGCGGCGTTGACCCGGCAGCAACAATAGAATACAAAGTGTATCAACTTCCCGATATCACAAATCCAATTGCGATACAAAGCTCCGGATCATTGGGCGGACGTTCTTCCGGCACATACCGCGTCGTTGCGACACAAACACTAAACGGGGAATCGAATACACAAACGCAGGATATTACAATCAACAATAATATTGTCCCGTTAACCTATACTATTTCCAGTACCAACGCGCTTTGCGGAAATGATGGCAGCATGACGATAAATGTTACCACCGGGATCGCCGTCCAATATGAAATCATTTCCGGGCCGGTCATTAGGTCTTTGCAGTCTTCAAATGTTTTCAATCTGATTCCAGCCGGTGTTTATGAAGTCCGTGTTTTCAACAATTGTGGCGACGGAACGGTCGTGACACATACACTGCAATCTGATACGCCTTCCATGTCAATCAGTGAAGTTGGTTTTCCACACAACCAACTGCCTTCGTGCAGCACAATTACCATTTCAAACATACTGACACCTGGAACAGGTGCGACACTTTCCTACCCTATCAACGTACAACTGGCAGTTTTTGCACCGGATGGCAGCAATGTCGCGAACATCCCGCTGACATACGCAAGCGGCCTGCCAGACAATCTTGAAATCACGACGGACATTCCATTTTTTTATGACCAGGATTATCATTTCACTTTAACCGTTACTGATGGCTGTGGAAATACACTATCCAACAATAATCCCATCCGCAAAAAACTGGAAGT
>DATHKF010000088.1:0-5831 GCA_035489505.1 Bacteroidia bacterium
TGTTCAGGTAGTTGATCTTGTCGCTGTTCGGAATGCTTTCTACAAATTTCATAGCGAGGTTTCTCCTTTGAACACAAATGCAGCGGGGCCTTCCAGCCAGATATTTTTAAAACCCTGTCCGATTTTTTCAAAATGCACGAGCAGGTTGCCTCCTTTGGTTCTCACTTTGCACGATTTTCCGGCTCCGGCAACACCAATAATCGACGCAATAAGCGCTGATGCCGTAACGCCGGTTCCGCAGGAAAAGGTTTCATCTTCTACTCCCCGCTCGTATGTGCGGACAAAAATTCCATCGGGGCCTGCTTCCACAAAGTTCACGTTGGTTCCTTCTTTGGCAAAACGATCGTTGTACCTGATCTTTCTGCCTTTGGTATACACGTCGAGTTCGGGAACGTTCAATTCAAACTTCACGTAATGCGGAGAGCCGGTGTTGAGCCAGAAAAATCCTTCGCCGGCTTCAACTTCGGTCACGTCGGCCATTTTGAGTTTGATGGTATTTTTCCCGATGATCGCTTCGTGCGGGCCATCCGTAGCCATGAAGTGAACATGGTCCTTCGCAACGGCTCCGATGTCGGCTGCAAAGCGGCTGATGCAACGCCCGCCATTCCCGCACATGGATCCGTATTTTCCATCGGCGTTGAAATAAACCATCTCAAAATCGAGCGTGGCGTGTTTGCGGAGTAACATCAAACCATCGCCGCCAATTCCAAAACGACGATCGCATAAGTGCGCGATGAGTTCAGCATTGTCGGCCGGAAATGTTTTCGAACGGTCATCTACAAGAACAAAATCGTTCCCGGTGCCATGGTATTTTGCGAAAGGAAGGATCATGGTAGTTTTGCCAGCAGCGCTTCGTCAGTAACTCGTTCCAGCTGACGGAAATCAGCCGTATTCTCCAGGCGGAAAACGCCACCTGAAGTTTTCATAAACATCACGTTGTCGAGCCGGTATAGCGAGAATTGCTCCTCGGCTTCAAAACCAAACAGCACAAGCCGGCTACGACTGAGTTTGTACCCTTTATAATTGAGCGGCGATTGCCAGAATTCCACGGTTACGCTTTTGCCAGGATCTTCTTTGATTCCCGCCTCTCTACTGCGAATGCTGTCGATCACATTGGTGCCGTCGAGGTTCACCAGCAGAACTACTTTTTCTGCGAGCAACTCATCCTTGCGGACCACAATTTCATCGCTGCCATCGGTTATCTGTGTGGTACTGTCGTCAGTCATGCTGACATCGCTGGAATCGGAACCGGTGGAATACTCCACGTTGTCCGTCATGCCGGTCTTCCTGGGTTTAACCGGTTTATCCGTTTTGTCCGTTTCGGGAACATCGCTGTCTTTGTCTTCACCCGGATCGGAGAATGTTTTCTCCAACGCGAACTCTTTCACAAAACCGTCGAGCTTGAGCAGGAAGAATCCTCCGCCCAGAACGATTCCCAGCAAAAAGCCAAGAAAGAATAACTGGAGGCGATTTCCAAAACGGGAAAGACGGTACCGGCTGCGTAGAGACATTTCGGATGTGAAATTACGAAAAAATGGGGTGAGGGGCGCAAGGGTCTTAACGCTCAAAGGGCTATTAACCTTTTCAGCGTTAAGGCCCTTCCCACCCTTCATGTGACAGCCTGTCAGACCAATTTACCAATGAAACCCGTTTCACCAGACCCGTTCGACATTCTGACAGCTACGCTATGTAAATGATGTTAAATCGGCGGCTTCCATGTAACAAAGGATCAAAATTTGCTGTTATACTACCGAAGTCTAAAAATGCCACGAAGGCACAAAGACCCTAAGTACCACGAAGCTTCTACATTGAGATTTCTTTGCGTTCCCTGGTGTCTTAGCGCCTTAGTGGCAAAAAAATAAAAAAGGAGAAGTCATATGAAACGCTATGTTTTTGCTTTTGTAATTGCCCTGGCCGGTGGAGCGGGCGCCCTTGGCCTTGAACGATTATTTTTATCCAACGGAAATTCTGTTTCGTCGATTGGCGGAAATGTGCCTGCGCAATATGCTTCGCTAAACGGGGCGCCGTTGCCCGATTTCACTCCGGCTGCGGAGCAAACCGTTCATGCGGTGGTACACGTGATGACCAAATTCACCACCACCCAAACGTATTATGATCCGTTCCAGGGAATGTTCGGTGGTAACGGTATGCAAACTGTGCCGCAGGAACAACAAGCGAGCGGTTCCGGCGTTATTGTTTCGAAGGATGGTTATATCGTTACCAATTATCACGTGATCGAGAAGGCGGAAGAAATACAGGTGACTTTAAATGATAAGCGCGCTTACGAAGCAACGCTCGTAGGCTCCGACCCCAATACCGATCTTGCCGTTTTGAAGATTGAGGAAGAAGGACTTCCGTTCATAACCTGGGGAAATTCCGACAACGTGAAAATCGGTGAATGGGTGCTGGCGGTTGGAAATCCGTTCAACCTCACCTCTACCGTTACGGCCGGAATTGTCAGTGCAAAAGCACGCAACATCAACATCATTGCCGGTAACGGAAGTGGACCGGGAGCGGTTGAATCGTTTATCCAGACCGACGCTGCTGTTAACCCCGGTAACTCCGGTGGCGCACTTGTGAATACCGCCGGGCACCTCGTTGGAATCAACACCGCCATTGCTTCGCAGAACGGAACATTCACCGGCTATTCCTTTGCGATTCCGGTGAATCTCGTGAAGAAAATTGTGTCTGACCTGATCGAATTCGGAATGGTCCAGCGCGGCTATCTCGGTGTGAATATCCAGGATGTGGATGCAAACCTCGCCAAAGACAAAAACCTCGATAAAGTAAGCGGGGTTTATGTGATGGGCGTGTTGAAAGACGGCGCAGCAGAAGATGCCGAACTGGAAGCAGGCGATGTGATCACAGCGATCGATAATGTAAGCGTGCATAGTGTCGGAGAACTGCAGGAACAGATCAACCGTCACCGTCCGGGTGATCAAGTAGAAGTGACTTACATGCGTAAAGGCGATGAAGAAAAGACTTCCGCCGTACTGAAGAACAAGAACAATACCACCGAAATTGTGGAGAAAGAAGACGTTGAGGAGGAGGGTGTGAATTCGCTGGGTGCTACGTTTGAATTGGTACCCGCTTCTGAGCTGAAAAGACTCGGAATAACCGCAGGCGTCGAAATTTCGAAACTTATAGATGGTAAACTACGTAATTCAGGTATAAAGGAAGGATTCATCATTACGATGGTCGACAAGACGCAGGTGGGTACTCCGGAACAGTTGAAGGAGTTACTCGAAAAGAAGAAAGGAGGAATACTGCTTGAGGGCGTCTATCCGAATGGGAAGAAGGCTTACTACGCTTTGGCGATGTAATCTTTATCGATAGATAGAACCTGTTCATCGAACACGACTGGTCGTTAAGTTATCATTATCAACATCTTAACGATTATTCATAAAAAGGAAGGCTGCCTATTGCCTTTGGCTTGCTGACGTTGTAACTTTGTAACCGAAAAAAAAGCAGGAAACTGCTGATTTTCGCGTTCTTTTCTTAGAACTTAACATATTTCTGATGAGACAATTAAAAATCACAAAATCGATCACCAACCGTGAGAGCGCGTCGTTGGACAAGTACTTACAGGAGATCGGTCGTGAGGAGCTGATTACCGCTGAGGAAGAAGTGATTCTTGCAAAACGGATCCGCGACGGGGATGAAGTGGCACTAGCCAAGCTTGTAAAAGCTAACCTTCGTTTCGTAGTTTCGGTATCGAAACAATACCAGAATCAGGGGCTCAGTCTTCCTGACTTGATCAACGAAGGAAATCTTGGTTTGATCAAAGCAGCAAAACGTTTTGATGAAACACGTGGATTCAAATTCATCTCTTACGCCGTATGGTGGATTCGCCAGTCAATTCTTCAGGCTTTGGCTGAGCAATCGCGTATCGTACGCCTTCCATTGAACCAGGTTGGTTCATTGAACAAAATCAATAAAGCATATTCAAGACTTGAGCAGGAATACGAACGTGAACCAACTGCTGAAGAATTGTCACGTGTACTTGAGCTTCCTGAAGATAAAGTTGCTGATACGATGCGCGTTTCCGGACGTCACGTATCCATGGATGCACCTTTACTCAACGGAGAAGACAATAGCCTGCTTGACGTAATTGTCAATCACGATTCACCACGTGCAGACCGTTTGCTGATGAACGAATCTCTCCAGAGAGAAATCGAACGCAGCCTGTCTACACTGACCGAGCGTGAGCGCGATGTAATCAAGTTGTTTTTCGGAATCGGCTGTCAGCACGGATTAACGCTCGAAGAAATCGGTGCGAAATTCGACCTGACCCGTGAACGTGTTCGCCAGATCAAGGAAAAAGCAATCCGCCGTCTGCGTCACAGTTCAAGAAGCAAACTCCTTAAAACGTACCTCGGCTAAAAACATGGACTGAGTATTCAAGAGCCGCAAAGAAATCGGGAACGCCCAAAAGCACCGGAGTCTTTGCGGCTCTTCTTTTTTGCCTCCCTCGACTCCGCTCGGGATGACAAAAAAGGGCACGCTCAGGATGACAAACGAACTCAAGATAGAGTCACCTTGTCAGACCGAGCGGTCCTGAGCCTCTCGAAGGGCGGGGAAGACGAGCATCATTAGCATATTAGCACATTATCGCATCAGCACATCAATAATCAGCACATCACACACACGCAATGACAACCAAAACAATGGAGCCCACACAAGGCAAAGCAAAGTCTTTCGAGAATGAATTGAATGACTGGATCGGCAATGAGAAAGCAGCGCTGGCATTGATCAGTCACATTGGAACACTCTGGTTTGAGAAATCAGTTGAACTGGTTCTTTTCCGGAACCAACTGATCGACCGGAGCCCTTCCGAAATCATGAACCTGCACCAGTATGCAAAAGACATTGTCAAGAAAAGTCTTGATGTAAAAGATACTGCAGCCCTGGCCGGTGAAGTGGTGAAACTCAATCTCGCGCCTTCGCGCATTGATATTGGCCGTCTTGGTGCAGAATGGGTGGAAGAACAGGCGAAGTTCAAATCGATGACTGATTTTGTTACCGTAAAACTGACGGATTTCATTGGCGAAGGAAAACACTCCATCACTCCAAAAGACGTGGTGCTGTTTGGTTTCGGACGCATTGGGCGTTTGGCTGCGCGCGAGTTAATTGCACAGGCAGGCAAAGGCGACCAGCTTCGCCTGCGTGCCATTGTTACACGCGGTAACAGCGACGAAGAAATTGTAAAACGCGCCGACTTGCTTCGCATGGATTCTGTTCACGGACCTTTCCCGGGAACGATCATCGAAGATTTCGCGAACAAAGCGCTCATCGTAAACGGTCACACCGTACACATGATCCACGCGAATAACCCGGAAGATGTGGATTACACCGCGTATGGAATTGACAACGCATTGCTCATCGACAATACCGGTGTATTCCGCGACCGCGAAGCACTGAGCCGTCACCTCACAGCCAAAGGAATCTCGAAAGTTCTTCTGACTGCGCCGGCAAAAGGCGATGTTCCGAATGTGGTTTACGGCGTAAATCATGAAGCCGTTGCACCAACGAACGACACGGTATTCTCCGCAGCGTCGTGCACAACGAATGCAATCATGCCGATTCTCTACGTCGTAGACAAAGAACTCGGTGTGGTGAAAGGACATATCGAAACGGTTCACTCGTATACCAACGACCAGAACCTGCTCGACAATTACCACAAGAAATACCGTCGCGGACGTTCTGCTGCGTTGAACATGGTGATCACCGAAACCGGTGCTGAAAGTGCATTGAAGAAAGTGCTTCCAAAACTTGCAGGTAAATTCACTGCGAATTCTGTGCGCGTCCCTACCCCGAATGTTTCCCTGGCG
>DATHKF010000089.1:0-5210 GCA_035489505.1 Bacteroidia bacterium
CGAAGGTTGGGTACGGAGAATTGTTGTAAACACTGCAGTCGATCACCTGCGAAAGAACAAGCACCAGTACATGATTGTGTCGACAGTGTATGCAAGGGAAGGCGATATTCCGGATCACCCGGAAGAAATCGAAGAAGACAGTCTTCTTGGTCACCTGTCTGAAGAGCAGATTCTTGAAGTAGTGCAGCAGTTAAGTCCTGCCTACCGAACAGTTTTCAACTTGTATGTAATCGAAAACTTTTCGCACAAAGAAATTGCCGATCAGCTTGGAATCAGTGAGGGAACATCAAAATCGAATCTCGCAAAGGCCCGCTTTCAGCTGAAGAAAAATTTGTTTAACAAAATCAAACCTGCAGATGAGCAACGGACAGCTACACGATGACAAGCTTTTCCAGGGGCTGAACGACCGGTTAAGCGACTACGAAGCACCATATGATGGAGCCGACTGGGACGCTATGAGCCGTTCGCTAGACAAGCTTCCTAAGACTAACCAGTTCAGATGGAAATTCTCCCTGAATACCATTGGCATCATGCTCGGCATTGTTGGCCTTACGGTATTGGGTGTAGCAATTGCATCTGGAAACGGGAAGTCAGGAAATCCGCCGGAAAATAAAAACGTTTCGGTGAATACGGTCGCAACACCGCCTGTTGTAAATGCAACCCAGCAAAAACCTTCGCAACCGGCCGCAACTACCATTGCCGTGAGCAATTCCGGGAATACACAGTTTTCAATTCCTGAAATAAATTCACAGAAGGATCTCACGAAACCGAGACGTATGCAAAAGGATGAAATTCCTTTCCGTCTCGGCGACCAGATCGATCCTGCGAAAGGATTTGTGTTTGAAACAAAAGAAGATCCGGCGCTGATGAAAGAGCACGGCGACTTCAAAAAACCGGAAGTGTATTACGAGCTTGATGAAAACGGCAACAGTAAGCCGATCCATATCAAAGACTCGTCAAATCACATCAACGAAATCAAACAGGACAGCGTTCCTGTACAAATTCTCGGCCCTGAACCCGCTGCTCCTACCGAGGGGCAGCGCATCGGGTTTGACCAAACTCCTTAGGCAGCCAGCTGGGTTACCGCTCACAGCGTTGCCACTGCCCCGGTCTGAGAAGGTTGGGGTTTTTTTATGCCGAAGGCATAAAAGTATGGAGTCGGGAGAGGGGAGTCGGGAGGCTTAACCCTAATCCTTCGGAGAGCGGTTTCCGTCACTGCGAGGAACGAAGCAGTCCCATCTGTTAAAACGGAATCGCTTCGCTTAGTTAGTCGGGAGCCGAAACTCTCTTCGAAGCACCCGGGTTACGCCTCCCGTCTCCCAACTCCGCACTAATTCCCAGGCAACCTTTTTCTCCTCCTCCGTCTTCTTAGTGGCAACACCTTTAAACTTTAAAAAAATGAAGCAACTGTACAAACTCCCATTGGCACTTTTGTGCTTGTTTGTGACGGCATCACAACTCAAGGCGCAGGATCCCGAATTCACGCAATTTTATGCGAACCCACTTTACCTGAACCCGGCATTGGCAGGAAATAAAATCTGCACGCGGGTGAACACCAACTACCGCGTACAATGGCCAAACATTTACGGCACGTACACAACGGTCGGAGTCTCTATTGACAAACTTGCCCACAGTGTAAAAGGCGGAGTTGGTCTTATGGTGATGCAGGACCGCGCAGCACAAGGCACATTGAACACAACCGGTGTTGGTTTAATTTATGCACCGGTCATTCCATTGACCAGAAAATCTTCCATCTCATTCGCAATCCAGGCAGGCTGGTGGCAAAAAGCGGTGAACTGGAGCAAGCTCACCTTCGGTGACCAGATTGATCCCCGCCGCGGATTTACATACGAAACCAATGAACTTCCGCCAGACAATGCCACACGTGGCAACTTTGATCTTGGAGCGGGAATGGTATTTACGTCCAGCCACGTTTTTGTGGGAGCCGCTGTGCATCACATCCTGGAACAGAACGAATCTTTCCTGAATGGAACCAGCAAACTTCCGCGCAAATACACAGTGCATGCCGGTGGATTAATTCCGCTGGGGCATGGCCGCTACGATGGTGATTCCTACATTTCTCCAAACGTGATGTATCGTCAGCAGGGAGATTTCAAACAGTTGAACCTGGGCATGTATTTCAAGAAAGACAAAATCGTTGGAGGATTGTGGTACCGTGGCAATGACTCGTTCATTATGCTGCTGGGCGTTGAAGCCAACCAGTTCCGCATTGGCTACAGCTATGATGTAACCATTTCCAAACTGACCAACGCTACTGCCGGGTCGCATGAATTATCGTTAGGCTACCAGTTTACCTGTAAGCCTCCGAACAAGAAATACCGTCCGGGCATCTGCCCGAGTTGGTAGTGTACCTGTTGTGTCCTGAGGTGTTTGCAACTCGCAGGATTACAGCCAAAACAGGTGTGGTGTGCAACGCTCCTTTGCTGAAAAAGCAGGGAGCGTTTTTTGTTTGCCACAGCCGTATCTTTGTCCCGCAATGGAAGTCAGCGCTGAGATCCGCGAAACAATCATGAGCCTGCCCGATTCTCCCGGCGTGTATCAGTACTACGATGCGGTCGGAGTAATTCTCTATGTCGGCAAAGCAAAGAGCCTGAAGAAACGCGTTACGTCGTATTTCGTTGGCGTAGATCGCCATCCCGGAAAAACCGCTGTTCTCGTTCGCAAGATCCATTCCATCAAATTTATTCTTGTCGATACAGAACTCGATGCGTTGCTGCTGGAGAATAACCTGATCAAAAAATATCAGCCGCGGTACAACGTGATGCTGAAGGATGACAAGACTTATCCCTGGATCTGCATCACCAACGAACGTTTCCCGCGCATATTTCCCACACGGAAAATGATCAAAGACGGTTCGCAGTATTTCGGGCCGTATGCCAATGTGAAAGTGATGTACACCATGCTCGACCTGGCGAAGAAGATGTACCCGTTGCGCAATTGCCGGTTGAATCTTTCCGAAGAAAATATTGCGGCAAAAAAGTTCAAAGTCTGCCTCGAATACCACATCGGGAATTGTCTCGGTCCCTGTGAAGATTTGCAGACCGAAGAAAATTACGATGCCGCCATTGCGAAGATCAGGGATCTCGTGAAAGGAAATGTGGCTTCGGTGATCCGCCAGCTGAAACAGGAAATTCAGCAGCATGTAGCCCAGATGCGTTTTGAGCTTGCGCAGGAAGTGAAGGAAAATCTCGACGCACTGGAAACGTACCAGGCGCGTTCCACGGTTGTAAGCGCATCAATTACTAACGTAGATGTTTTTGCGTTTCGTGCGGATGAAAAAGCGGCGTACGTCAGTTTTTTTCGCGTGATCGATGGTGCTATTATCCAGGGCCACACGATCGAAATGAAAAAGAAGATCGAGGAATCGAACGAAGAAATGCTCGAGCTCGCCATCGTGGAATTGCGTGAACGTTTTCAAAGCACTTCCAGCGAGATCATTATTCCGTTCGAGTTTCCCATGGAAATTCCGGACGTGACCATTACCGTTCCCCAGCGCGGAGACAAGAAAAAACTGCTTGAGCTTTGCGAACGCAACGTGGAATATTACCTGAACGAAAAACAAAAACAAGACGCACTCACTGATCCGGAGCGGCACGTGAAACGCATCATGGCCACGATGATGAAAGATCTTCGCTTGTCGGAAGAGCCGCGTTTGATCGAATGTTTCGACAACTCCAATTTCCAGGGCGACTTTGCTGTTTCCGCCATGACTGTTTTCCGCGATGGCCGTCCGAGCAAAAAAGATTACCGGCATTACAACGTAAAAACAGTTGAAGGGCCGGACGATTTTGCAACGATGCGCGAAGTCATTCACCGCCGCTACTCACGCGTAGTGGAAGAAGAACTGGAATTTCCACAACTGCTTGTTGTGGATGGTGGTAAAGGACAACTTTCCGCAGCGATGGAAAGTTTAGATGCGCTCGGGCTCCGTGGAAAATTTGCGGTGATCGGAATTGCGAAACGCCTTGAGGAAATTTATTATCCCGACGATCCGATTCCCTTGTACCTCGACAAAAAGTCGGAAACACTTCGCGTGATTCAGTATATCCGCGACGAAGCGCACCGGTTTGGAATTACGCATCACCGGAAAAAGCGGAGCAAAGGGACGATCAAAACAGAGCTCACCGAAATTGCCGGCATCAGCGATGTAACGGCGAAGAAATTGCTGTCGAAATTTAAATCGGTGAAGCAGTTGAAGGAAAAATCGCTAGCGGAAATTTCTGAAGTAATCGGGCCGGCGAAGGCAGGGGTAGTTTGGAAGTATTTTCATCCGGACGCGTAAATTACACTACCCATTTTGTCGCATGTCATTCCTCGGCTCCATGCTTGTCACACCTCGGCTCCGCTCGGTCTGACAAGTAGTTTCAATACATAAGTCTTGTGCAAATAACGATTCGGCATCCGCATCGCTACACGAATTTTGATCGCGACGACTTGTCAGACCGAGCCCATCGGCTTCGCTCAGGACAAGCTTGCCGAGGAATGGCACAGCCGACATTCGATCTATTTATAAAACTTCACCAGATCTTTCTCCAACTGGGCCAATCCGCCCACGTAATGATCTTCAATCGCCTTGTCCGATTTCACACCCGCACTCACGTTGTGCAGGATCAGTTTGAAAATATCATCGTGCTGCGAGCGCAAAAAATAAACGATTCCCCAGCTGGTTGTGTAATTCCTGTTTTCATGTCGCCCGTGAAATTTACGGTGTGATGCCCTTAGCGTGGACCGTATAGAAAAGGAACTGTCGCTCACCAGTTTTTTCATTGCCGTTTTGCGCGAGGGAACTTCCTGTATTGTGATGTTCCCTGCAGAATCGATCACCGCACCTTTGAAATATTCCGCCATGCCTTCGTTGATCCACGTCGGACGGATATTCGCATGGTGATGATAGATCGCGTGTACACATTCGTGGTAGCTCGTGGCCAGGAAACGTGACCATTTGAAAACCAAAATCTGCTTCGATGTGGGCGAGTACAAACCGGTTTCAGAAATAACACGGCCAACGGCCCTTCGCTGGGCTTTCATGAACAATTTTTCATCGCCGTAATAGCGGATGCGGATCGTCTGTCTCCGCCGCGAACCGAATACATCCGCAAAAAATGCGGTTTCGTATTCTGCCACCTTTTGAATTTTCCACTTGTCTTCCGTGGTAAGTGTGCATTGCCTGCAATCGTACTGGATTCTCT
>DATHKF010000090.1:0-3424 GCA_035489505.1 Bacteroidia bacterium
AGCCAGAACAAACAACTGTGCACACCCGCTTCCGTGGATTCTATTGTTTCTTCCAACGGACAGGAAGATCACGTGAGTATGGGTGCCAACGCCGCAACGAAATGCGCGAAAGTGGTGCGGAATACAAAGCAGGTGCTGGCCATTGAATTGCTCAACGCAGCACAGGCCCTCGATTTCCGGATGAAGACAGATCAATTGCAGTCGTCAGAAATTCTGATGAAGTTGCATACCGCTTTCCGCGAAAAAGTTTCACACCTGGATGTTGACCGGGAATTGTACGTCGACATTTCACTGGCCAATGCATTCATGTCTGTTTATTCGTTCGGCGAATGAAAAAAATAATTTTTGTGTTGATCTTTTGCCTGTGCGCAGGAACATATCTTGTCGCCTGCCAGTGCACGGTACTTCCCCCGTTGAATTCTTCTTCTGCTGCAACGTACGACGTGATTTTCACTGGTGAAGTGTTAGCGGTTTCGGGAGGGGATTTCCAATCACGCGTGCGTTTCAAGATCAGGGAATTGTACAAAGGCGAAGCGTACCAGCAGATCGATGTGGAGTTTGACGGCGAATCGGACTGCGGAATGACTTTCGCGCCCGGCGAAGTGTGGACCATTTATGGAAATTGGGTGGCTTACGGAATTCCGCGCGCGGAAATGTGTAAACACAGTCGTCGTTTTTTCGCAAACCCCAAAGAGGATTACTACGACGATGAAGACCGTCCATCGTATGCAGAAGAGCAGCAATGGTTGAAAGACAGCCTGGGCATTCAGCCGTACATTGATCCGTCCAAAAAGAAAGATCTTCTTCACAAGAATGAGCGCCCCGATCCAACCAAAGCAATTGTTTACCTCGTTGCCGGATTGCTCGGCCTTGTGATCATATTTTATTTTGTCCGACGAATGTTCAAACGCGATGGCCACTAAATTTCCTTTACAGAAAGCGCATCCCTGGCACGGGATATCGCCGGGCGAAGAATGCCCGCAGGTTGTGACGGCCTTCATCGAGATCGTTCCCGGTGATACCATCAAGTACGAGATCGATAAAGCGAGCGGTTACCTGAAAGTGGATCGTCCGCAATTGTATTCGAACGTGGCGCCGTTGCTGTACGGATTTATTCCTCAAACGTATTGCTGGAACGAAGTAGCGAAACTGGCGAATGTTGAAAAAGGCGATGGAGATCCGCTCGACATCGTGGTGCTGTGCGAACGTCCCATTTCTCACGGCGATATCATTCTCAAAGCAATTCCGGTTGGCGGTTTACGCATGATCGACAAAGGTGAAGCGGATGATAAGATCATTGCTGTACTCGTTGGTGATGCAGCGTATTCGTACATCAAAACGATTGACGACATTCCACCGATGCTGCTGAATCGTCTGCGTCATTATTTCATGACATACAAGCTCTCACCGGAAACAGGAAATACACCGGTAGAGATTGAAGCGGAGTATGGGGCGGAAACCGCTCATGAAGTGATCCGTGCAAGTCTGCGCGATTATGAGACGCTGGTGATGCCAGGTGGTACCACCTGACACCACACGATTTTTTATTCAACCCCTTCAGGGTTGTGACAGCGCGTTGCGCTGTACCGGAGGTAACGATGGCTGCGCCATCGCCACCTCCGGTTATTAATATTGAACCCCTTCAGGGTTCTGCGTCTCAATCGAAAACGTATGCGGATGATACTGGATTTACATCAGCGTGTTTTCGCTGCAGCCTGAACCTCTTCAGGGTTCTGCGTCTCAATCGAAAACGTATGCGGATGATACTGGATTTACATCAGCGTGTTTTCGTTACATCGCGAATCTCTTCGGGGTTCTGCGTACCACAACAGAAAACGCATTCCGCATGAAATCGGATTTACATCTGCGGGTTTTCGCTGCACCCCGAACCCCGAAGGGGTTCAATATTAATATTACGGTGAGCGTAGTGGCATCAGGTGGTACCACCTGACGCCACTACGCTCACCGTAGGCGCACCGCGCTTCACAACCCTGAAGGGGTTGAATATCTTCTTCTCTTTCGACACATCAAACCGCTTGTTTGTCCAGCGAAAAGTACCGTTCGTCACGCGCTTCAAAAATCACCGGACGTACCTCGCAAATTCCTTCATTTTCACCCTCAAAACCTTATCTTTATTCGGTCTCGAAACCCTCTATGACTTTATCGTCGCGTTACGCATATTTTCTCTTCACATGCCTGGTGTGCGTGCTTGGATTTTTTCCTCTTCACGCACAGCAGTATAACTTTCGCCATTACTCAGTCAGCGACGGACTGCCTGTTTCACGCGTCACCGCTGTTTACCAGGACCAGATCGGTTACATGTGGGTAGGGACTGAAGGAGGCCTTGCGCGTTACGACGGAAACGAATTCGAATTCTATGATCCTTCCAACGGGTTTCCGGGAAGCACGGTATACGCGATTACCGAGACCACGGATGGCGTTTTGATTTCCACCGACAGCGGACTTGTGCTCTACGCATTCGCCGACTTCAGGTTGTTCCGGCACCCTGCGCAATCTTTCACGCGTATCTATTCATTCCTGTCTGGCCTCAACAATGAACTCATGCTCGCCACCGACAAGGGATTGTATGAATTCAATCGCGGTGTGTTTAAGAAAATTATCACCGGTACTCCTGTCGACAATCTGCCGGTCACTGCCATTACTACTGATTCGCGTAAACGCATGTGGGTGGGAACCGATCGGAACGGATTGTTCCTGCTCGAATTCAAAAACGGGAAGTACACCAACTCCGCGTACGATGGGCAAGGCAAACTGGTGAACGCGCGTGTTCGTGGTTTACAGGAACTGAACGATGGTGTGTTGTGGATTGCCACATCCGGCGACGGTTTGTTCTCCATGGATGGTGGAACGATCAGTCATCTTCAACTCCCGGAAAAAATGGGTAGCCCGTCTTTTACGGCGATGCACAAAGATGACAACGGCGACATCTGGATTGGCACCTGGGGAAGTGGGTTGATCCATTACAGCCAGAATGTTTTCAGGAACTACAACAGGCGGAACGGATTGAACGAAGACATTATTACCTGTCTCGCATCAGACCGTGATGGGAACACGTGGATTGGATCGTTCAACAACGGATTGTTTTTCTATGGAGGCAGCCAGTTCATTGCGCTTACGGTAAATGATGGATTGGGAGATAACAACGTCACCGGTTTGACGCAGGACGATGAAGGCAACACCTGGATTTCCACGATCGGTGGATTGTCCATGTACGATGGCAATGAAGTAACCACGTGGACAGAAAAAGAAGGACTTTCCTTCAACCGCCTCGGCGCGATCTGCACTGATGGAAAAATAATTTACGCAGGTGCGATGGATGGTTCCATCAACATCTGCAGCGATGGAAAAATTTCTGTGTTGCGTCCTCCCGATTCGCTGGAAGTGGGAGAGATCATCAGCATGC
>DATHKF010000091.1:0-4286 GCA_035489505.1 Bacteroidia bacterium
GAAACGTTCGAGCCCGTAGTAAGCCGGGGCGCCAGCTTCGAGATTATCATTGGCGCGGTGTATGAATTCGAAAAGTTTTCACTCATCGGCCAGTATTCACTTGTTAAACCGTGGTCCGGCATTAATGAAGAACCGTTCCGCCACGGCCCTTCCGTTGGAATTTTCTTACCTCTTTATCGATTCGAATGAAAAAAATTATTCAACTCAGCGTAGCTGTACTTGCACTGGTCGGATCCGCAACAGGACTTCGTTCACAGGAGCCGGGCTACACCAACTTCGACAATTACACACCAGTCAATTGCTCCGGTGAAATTCCGGGAATATTCCTGATGTCGGCACAGGAAAAATATAAGCTGGACGTCAAAGACGAAGCGCAGAATTCGAAAAACAAGTACGTTGGTAAAGCCAAAGGCGACTTCCTCTTTCAGAGCAATTATTTCATCGACATGCTCCTGCAAAGCGGTAAAGTTTTGTTTGGCGATAGCATCAGCAACTATGTCAATACTGTTGCAGACCGTGTACTGATCAACGAACCTGACCTCCGCGCAAAACTTACTTTTTACACGTTGCGTTCTGAAGAACCGAATGCGTTCTCTACCGACCAGGGGCTCATCTTTGTAACGGTCGGGCTGATTGCGCAACTCGAGAATGAAGCGCAGCTCGCGTTTATTCTTTCTCATGAAATTGCGCATTTCGAGAAACGCCATACGCTTGAAATTTACATGGCGGAGCAGGATATGCAAAGACGCACATACGACGTTGACGAAAAAATCCGCGACTTCAGTAACCATGAAAAAGAAAGTGAATTTGAAGCCGACTCGCTTGGGCTTGCCCGTCTCAGCCGCACCGGTTACGATTGCGCTGAAGCCATGGGCGCCATGTTCGTGATGCAGTTCTCGCATCTCCCGATGGAAGATTATGATTTTGAATCGCGCGCTTTCGAAAGACCGATGATGATATTCCCTTCTTCGTTGTTCCTCGATAAAATTAAACCAATCACCCTCGACAACGATTCCGAAGACGATTCATACAGCTCGCACCCGAACATTTCACGCCGCAGGGCCCGCCTGGAAGAACAGTATGAAGACCTTTCGGTTTGCGGAACAGAAAAATTTGCGGGCACTGAAGCGCAGTTCTACATGATCCGTGAAATCTGCCGTTACGAAGTTGTGCGCCTGGAAATTATTGCCAGGAACTATCCGCGCGCAGTGTACAACGCTACATTTCTGCAGAAGGCGCACCCGAACAGTCTTTACCTGAAACGCGCAATTGCCAAATCATTGTATTGCATGGCGAAATACGAAAACCTCAGTCGCCTCAATGATGGAATGGACAATTACAACAAAGTGGAAGGCAAAGCCCAGCAGTGTTATTTCCTGTTCCAGAAAATGAACGACGAGCAGGTCACCGCTGTTGCATTGCGCACGTTGTATGATTTATCACTCATCGATTCATCGGTAATCATCAAAGCCATGCTCACAGACCTCGGCACAGATGCTGTGTACTACCACAACATGACGCTGGAGGAAATGCAGAAAACGGTAAACATCTACAAGGAAGCACTTGCAGATACAGTTAAGCCCGACACGATTCCGAAAGTAGTTGCTGTAGAAGAGAAAAAAGATTCTACACCGGTGAACACAGGTTACGTATCGAAGTACGACAAACTCCGCACCGAAAAGAAGAAGAAAGACAAACAGGAAGTAACCGAAAAGAAAACGGTAGAGAAAAGTCGTTTTCACATGCTGGCTTTCGGCGACATCATCGAAGACAAGCAGGTGATTGCATTCTTCAGGCAGTGCGAAGATTTATCTGAAATCCGGACGCGGGAGAAAGAAGTCAAAGAAGGCAAGTACAAAGGAATGTCTTCGTACGAAGAACGCAAAGCGAAACAGAAAGAAGACAAAAAAGACCTTGCACCGAAAGCGCTGGGTATCGATACCTTGCTGGTTGTAGATCCGTTCTACATGTACGCTACGGAACGCGATGGTTACAAACTCCAGGATTCGGAGCGGGGCCGTTATGCCTTGTGCGACCAGGTAACAGAAGTTGCAGGCGCTGCATCATTGCCCATCGTTCTTTTCAGTGTGAAAGAATTTGGAAAAGACGATGTGGAGAAATACAATGAGCTTGCCTTGCTCAATGAGTGGATCGAAGAATCGGCCAATCACGACGAGGTAACCATGCTGCAGGCTGAAACAGAATTTACGCAGGCCGTTTGCGATAAATACCACGCGAAAAATATTTTCGTCACCGGGGTTTTTACATTCAAACAAAAACGGGAGAACCGCGGGTTCGTTTTGCTTTTCACGATTATCTGCTACCCGCTTCTGCCGTTCGGAATTGTGTATGCGGCCACACCGGAACATCAAACGTACATCGTATCCGGAATTTACAACGTGGCTACAAGTGAAACGGAAATGACGCGGGTAACCCGGTTGAAAGCGAAAGCACGCCAGGGTTACATTGCATCACAGCTCTACGACATTTTCACTGGCATACAGGAAGACCCTGCGGAACCTTCGAAAAAAACAAAGCGATAAGGAGAACCACGAGATGAAAAAACATATAACCATTTTTGCAGCGCTGTTCTTCCTTGCCGGAAATATCAACGCAACCCACGTGCCCGGGTACATGGGCAAGAAGCTGAGCATTGGCGCGAATGTGTCGACCTTCTTCATGTTCGAGGATTTCACCACCGTTTCCGACGTGCTGTTCAGTACACGGCTCTCGTACAAATCCGAACTGGCTTTGACATACACCGTAGCACGCAAAGTTTCCCTGGGCGGAAGTTTTTACTACGGCACGCAGCGTTACCGCGTTGGGCTTCGCGATTACGACAATGGCAATTACAACGGTCAGTACGTTACGCTGGAAGAAGACTTCCTGAAATGCAAGCTGATGATATTCGAGTTCAACGCGAAATTCTTCCGCCGGAATTTTCTTGCGCCCATCGGGCCGTATCACCAGTTTGGTGTGGGTGTTGTCAAATACAAGGCTGTTGCTCCCGGAGATTCACTCGTGCTTGTTAATTCAGACGATGACAATATTCCCAATGGAACCATCGAATTAAATCCCGAGCCATACTCGTGCATCAAGCTCAGTTACCACATCGGTTACGCTGCACCGGTTTTCAAAAATTGTTTTTTCAATTTTGCTTTCGGTGTAAATTTTTTCCGCGCGGGCGACTCCGCCAAGATCAAAACCGACCTGAACAAAAACAATTATACACTGGGCATTATGAACAAGCACCTGCGCAGGCATAATTTTTTAGAGATCAAGATCGGGTTTAGTTGGTTGGCGCTTTGATTCCGCACGCTCGCAGAAATTAAACGGGATTAAATATTTGCCGCGAATTACACGAATTACGCTAATCGTGCATTAGCGTAATTCGTGTAATTCGTGGCAAAATATATTGCAGTGATTGATAAGCCAGACTTTTATCCAGGCCGCAGGCCTTCCCGGCAACCGTTTTCAGGAGTATTCCCGTCATCCGTCGCCCAACCATGCACGAAAACGCACCAATCGTCCTTCGAAAAGGCAGGAAAACTTACCAATTATCCGCCATTTTTGCCCAAGGATCGAAAAAAGGAAAAACGAGAGTCAATTCCTTAGAAATTTGAGCAATATCAAAACACACACAAACAAACTATAATATTCCTCAGCTGGCAGTCACCTCCCACACTACACTCCGGAATTCAGCGGCCGGGTAAGAAATCAGGGAAAACGCATGTGACGCTTAAACCAGCGAAAAGCCTCCACTCTCGGAGGCTTTTTTTTGTGGACTATTCTTTCGCGTCGCTTTTGCGTTTGTAACCGATGCGTTTACGTGGGGCCGGTTTTTCCGGGGCTTCCATCAAACGGCGCACGGCGTCGAATACGGCGGCAAACTGCTTATCGTACTTCTCTTCCAGCGAATCCAGTTTCTTCGCGAGGTCTTTGTTGGCCAGCATAAGCTCACGCAGGCGCACGAAGGCCTTTACAACCTGGATGCTGGCATGTACCGCCTTTGGCGAATTGAGCACGCTGGCGAGCATTACGGTGCCGTGTTCGGTGAATACATACGGCATTGTACGCCGGCCACCATGCGTTGAACTTGAGGTCGCATTTTGCGACTTCGATGTGGCTTTGGTTCCCTTTGAGGTCGCATTTTGCGACTTCAAGTTCTTCTCCGGAGTAACAACCGGCTGGTCTGCGTCTGTAAGGAACGGCTGCATTTTCAGCGAAGAATACTCCTCTTCAGTCAACTGGAACATAAAGTCGGTTGGAAACCGCGTGATATTCCG
>DATHKF010000092.1:0-5942 GCA_035489505.1 Bacteroidia bacterium
CAAGCTTTGTCGCATTGAAGAAGATGCTGCAGGGAATCTCTGGATCGGTACGGATTTCGGATTGGCGTGTTTCAATAAAAACAGCCGGCGCGCAAAAGTCTATACAACGGAAGACGGTTTACCGCACAATGAATTCAACCGCAGTTCCAGCTTCCGCGATGCAAAAGGCAACCTGTATTTCGGAACCATTGATGGCTGCACATGGTTTGATCCGTCTTCCCTTTCGGACCAGGATCACGTAAACAGCTTTCCGTTCATTCTAACGAGCCTGAAAAAATTCAACCCGGCCACTAACCTGCAGGAAGATGTTTCCGTGGAACTCCACAGAAAAGGATTTCTTGAATTAAGCGGCAACAGCAGTAACCTCAGTTTGTCTGTTCTCCTGCTCGATATGCAGGACCGCGTTCACCTGTACATGTACGAAATAGAAGGACTGGACAAGAAGCGAAACTATTCGTACGACGGCCAGATCAACCTGAGCAACCTGCCTTACGGAACGTATACACTGGTTGTTAACGCGCAGCATTCAGACGGCACATGGAATTCCACTCCATTAAAAATCGAGCTGCACGTGGTTCCGCCTTTCTACCAAACAGGATGGTTTATCGCATTGGTGATCGTCGTTCTGATTGTTGCAGCGTTTCTGTATTTCCGTTTTCGGTTTAAGAAAATCAATACCGAAAAAATTCAACTCGAGAAAGTTGTTGACGAACGCACAAAAGAACTGCGCGGTTCCCTGGCCGAGCAAACCGCATTGCTGCAGGAAGTTCATCACCGCGTAAAGAACAACCTGCAGTTTATTGCGGCCATGCTTCAGATGCAGATCAGCTCAGTCACTGACGAAAAAAACAAAGCCGTATTGCAGGAAACATCACTGCGCATTAACTCGATGAGCCTTGTGCATGAAATGCTTTATGGCAAAGACAAACTGGAGTTTATTTCCATTGACGAATACCTGGGTGAATTAATTTCCAAACTGAATGAAATGGTTTTCGTTCAGCACGCGCCGGTTGAATTCAGGATGAACATTGCCCACGTAAAGTTCAATGTGAACGACAGCGTCGCAATAGGTATGATGACTTCGGAAATCATCAGCAACTCCATTAAGTATGCGTTCACGGGAATACCACATCCTGCTATTGAAATCAGCCTGCGTGAAGATACCGTACGGAAACTCATTGAATTCCGCATCAGTGACAATGGAAACGGAATAGATCCCGCAAAAAAAGGAAAAGGCCTTGGCCTGCGGCTGATCGACATTTTCTCCAGACAGATGGAAGCCGAATACCGAACGATCAATGAAAACGGATTAACTTATATATTCGAAATCCCTTACCGCACAGATGAGCAGTCCATTTAAAATTCTGATTGTCGACGACGAAGTACTCATTGCAGAGTTCCTCAAGGACGTGCTTACGGAACTCGGTTACGACCAGTTGGTCCTGGCGCACAACAAGCGACAGGCGATTATTCAACTCGAAGAATACAAACCTGATCTTGTTCTGCTCGACATACGCATGAGAGAAGAACTGGAAGGCATATACATTGCCGAACGCATCAACCAGGATTTCAAAGTTCCGTTTATCTACATTACTGCGCAATCCGATAAGGAAATTATCCGGAAAGCGCTGGTCACAAAACCGGCCGGATACATTACCAAGCCGTTCAAGAAACCGGATATATATGCCGCGGTCCGGCTCGTGGAAGAAAACACGGAGAGTAACAATGAAAAATTTATCGTCTTCAAAGACGGTTACGACACGGTGAAATTATCCGTCGATGATGTGCTATACGCGAAAAGCAACGACAACTACATCGATGTATATACCGTTGCAAAAAAATACACACTGCGCTATACACTGGAATGGCTGTGTGAACACACGCCCAATGGAATGTTTCATCGCACACACCGTTCTGCGGTAGTGAACGTGACGAAAATTACCAGGGCCACATCGAAATCTGTTTTTGTCGGTGATGCGGAGATTCCGGTATCGCGCGGCAACCAGGTGAAACTTTAGTCTCCGACCTCTGTCTCACATTGTTTTTTTGCACGGCGACACGGCGCATTTTTACATTTTTTCTTATTCTAAGCCCGGGCGCTCACGGCGCGAGTACGGTTGCTCAATCGCTATGCGATTGGCATAGCTTAATAGAACACGGATTCGGCGGATCAGGCGGATTTCCACTGATTACATTATTAAAAATCCGACCGAATCCGCTTGATCCGTTTAATCCGCGTTCTATTCACAAACATCATCGTGGGTTTCAAAAAGCAAGTGCTCAAACTGACACTACTGGCTGCTCACCCACAAAGTTTTGCTGTTCATCCCGGTTTTTACACAGGAGCCTGATTGATTGCTTTTTTTGTTCAAAGAATCGTTACCACCAATCTATTTCGTCATGATCAAAAAAGCAATTACATTTTTCTGTACAGGACTTCTTGTATTGACTGGCTTCGCCCAGGCGCCGGATGTTTCAGCTACAACTGCATGGAACAACGGCAGCAACAACAGCGCGGGCTTCTATGAAAACAAAGGACAGGTTCATAACCTTGCTGATGACAGTCCGAACGCCGATGTGAAGTTCATGCTTGAACGGGGCGCAACCCAGGTGTTTCTCATGAAAACCGGAATCGCTTACCAATTCAGCAGAATGCAGTATCCTGAAGGTTTCCGTGAGTTGTCGGGTAACGCTGATCCGGAGAAACGTAAGCAGGCAGAAATGCTGAAGAATGATATCCGTATTGAAACATGGCGCATGGATATGGTCCTGGTGGACGCCAATGAAAAGGCACGGGTAACAACGGAAGAACGCAGCAGCGATTTTATCAATTATTACAATCGCGATGCACTGGATGTGCACCACTACGGCAAAGTCACTTACCACGACATCTACCCGGGAATTGACTGGGTAATTTATCTCTCAGGAGAAAACATGAAATACGATTTCATTGTGCATCCCGGCGGTGATCCCTCACAAATTGTTATACGTTGCTCTGATTATGAAACATTGCAGCTGAACGAAGACGGGAGTTGTTCATTGGGAAACAAAATGGGAATGATCACGGAAAATTCCCCGGTCAGCTTTCAGAACGGAAACCCGGTTGCAACTCAATTTAAACTGGTGGAGAATACAATTCGTTTTTCAATCGGCGACTACAACAAAAATGAAACGCTTGTGATCGATCCTGTGGTACGTGAATGGGGCACCTATTATGGCGGACCTTATTACGATGCAGGATTTTCCTGTGCAGCTGATCTTTCCGGAAACGTTTTTCTCGCAGGCAAAACGGCATCTTTAGTGGGCATTGCAGCAGGTGGACATCAAAATTCACACGCTGGTGGATATGATGCCCTGCTTGTGAAATTTACATCTGCGGGTGCGCGCCTGTGGGCAACCTATTACGGAGGAGGCGCAGATGACAGCGGCGATCATTGCGTAACAGACGCATCCGGAAATGTATACCTGAGCGGCTATACGGAGTCAGCAGGTTCTATTGCTTCCGGTGGCCATCAAAATATCTTTGCAGGCGGCTATGACTTATACCTGGCAAAATTCAATTCATCAGGTACGCGTGTGTGGGCCACCTACTATGGAGGAGGAGCGGATGAATTTCAATCCTATTGTACTACAGACGCGTCGGGTAATGTATATCTCAGCGGAGAGGCTGCTTCATCAGGTAGTATTGCTTCAGGAGGACATCAGAATTCATACGGCGGTGGCAGCCATGATGCGTTCCTGGTAAAGTTTAATGCTGCCGGAGTACGTCAGTGGGGTACTTACTATGGAGGTACGGGTGATGAGTGTGCATATACCTGCACTACAGACGCAACCGGAAATGTGTACCTCGCGGGATCCTCCTCTTCATCCACTGCGATTGCTTCCGGTGGACACCAGAATACCTCCGGAGGATTATCAGATGCTTTCCTGGTCAAATTTAATTCAGGTGGTGCCCGTCAATGGGCAACCTATTATGGTGGTGCTGGTGATGATTTGGGGATGTGCTGTCAGGTAAATGGCGCAGGAGATATTTACTTAGGAGGTATTACCACTTCTTCCACTTCAATTTCTTCAGGAGGGCATCAAAATACTTTTGGAGGAAATCATGATGGTTTTCTTGTGAAATTTAATGCGGCCGGAGTTCGCCAGTGGGGAACCTATTATGGTGATGCCGGAGAAGACTTTATCTATGCAGACGCCCTGGATGCAGACGGTAATATTTACATCGCGGGGGCAACAGGTTCCACATCCGCAATTGCTTCCGGTGGATATCAAAATACAAACGCAGGTTACACTGACGGATTTTTCGTCAAGTTTAATCCTTCGGGAATCCGTGAATGGGGAACCTACTATGGCGGAACATCTCTCGACTATATCTACGATTTTACAATCAATGCAGCATCGGTGATCCACTTTTGCGGTTACACGGGATCCACTTCCGGAATTGCAGGAAATGGCTTTCTGAATACAACACTTGGTAGCGATGTCTTCCTTGTAAAATTCACTCTTCCACCAGGAGCAACCCTCAACTTTGATGGAAGCAACGATGTGGTAAACGTTCCGGCAAGTCCTGCTTTTGATTTTGCAAGTGGTACAGTGGAATGCTGGTTCAATCCTGCCGCGTCCTCCGGCAATCGCTGCCTGGTGGCTATGCGCACTAACACTTCGGGTGCACGCTGGAGCATTCACGTCAATGAAAACACGAACGAAATTGGTGTATTCAATGGCGCCGCTTTTGCTTCCATTCCGGTAAACATCAATCCGGGAACGTGGTATCACCTTGCCGCTGTATTGACCAATTCAGGTACCATTATGTATCTGAACGGCGTGAACATCGGAACTATTCCATTGGTGTTGCAAACCGGCTCAACCGGTCTTCCTCTTTCGATCGGAGGTCACTCGGATATTGCATGGCCTGAATATTTCGAGGGCAGCATCGATGAGGTGCGAATCTGGAACCGTCCGCTTTGCGCATCGGAAATTACCAGTTGTATGTCGGGAGAAACACCGGCATTTACGAATGGGCTCATTGCCGATTATCATTTCAACCAGGGTTACGACAGCGGAATCAATACCGGTGTAACCACATTAACCGATGCCACCGGGAATCACCACGGTACGCTGCAGAATTTTACATTGAACGGAACCACCTCGAATTGGATTGCACCGGGCGGAGTAACTTCCGGATCAACAGCGACACCGGTGATCACTGCCAGCATCTCATCCTCTGCAAGTGTATCGTGCAACGGTGGCAGCAATGGCTCTGCAACGGTTGCAGCATCAGGTACCGGTCCGTTCACTTACAGCTGGGCCCCTGCAGGCGGAACTTCTGCAACTGCAACCGGTCTTACAGCGGGCACGTACACCTGTACAATTTCCAACGGTTGCGTTTCAATACTTGCATCGGTTACGATCACTCAGCCTGCGGCGATCTCGCTGTCCACAGTTGTCACACCTATTTCCTGCACCAGCTCCAACAACGGTGCAATTGATCTCACTGTAACTGGTGGCGTTGGTCCATACACTTACGCATGGTCGTTCGGCTATACCACGCAGGACATCAGCAATCTCTATACCGGTACGTACCAGGTTACAGTTACTGATGCGAATGGATGCCAGGCGACGAGTTCTGTTATTTCAGTAAGTTCTGCGTCAACGGTGTCGACATCGTATACTGCAGGCACTATTGCATGCCATGGCGGAACAACTACAGTAACCGTCACACCCACTGGAGGAACAATGCCGTACACGTACGCGTGGTCGCCATCCGGTGGAAATGCGGCAGTTTCAACTCCGATCGGACCGGGCATGTATTACTTCACAGTGACCGACGCGAACGGATGTAGTTCATCGCAATCGCTTGTGATCAGTGAACCTGCAGCACTTTCCGTTTCCGCTTCGCAGGGAACAATTGCCTGCAACGGTGGAACAACCACCGCAGG
>DATHKF010000093.1:0-3550 GCA_035489505.1 Bacteroidia bacterium
CACCGACATGAACCGGATGATTGGTTTCGTGGAGAAACTCAGCGAACTCAATACGGATGGAATCGAACCACTCATCTACATGACCGATGAGGTGAACCATTTGCGCGAAGACGAAATTCAACCGCCGCTTACGCACAAGGCTGTTCTGATGAATGCGCCAAAACACGATTCGGATTATTTTAAAGTGCCGAAGGTGGTTGAGAAGAAATAAATTCGCCCCGTTTCACCCCACATTTTTCGTTAACTTTCATTGATAATCCACTCAATGAAACAGTTTATCCTCCTTTGGTTGCTTGCATCTTTTGCAATGGATGCTCATGCCGACTGTCACTCTTCAGGTATTTCAGTGTTCCCGAATGGATCCACATTGCGGCAAAATTCTATCCTGGTGATCGAAGGATACGGCACAAGCCAGAAAATCATTTCCGGATTGAATTCAACTTACCCGGTTTACCTCAAGAGTGGTGACAAACGCGTCGAACTTGTTGTGAAAGAAACGCTCGTTGGCCAGTTCCTGCTGACCCAAGCTGTATTGCAACCATCGCATCTTCTCGAAACAGGACTGACGTACACACTCGTGATTGAGAACATGCCTTCCTCTGAAGTATACGGGAGATACGATCCGGAGACGCGCAAATGGAAACAACTGACATTTACAGTTATTTCCGGAAATGACACCACGAGTCCTGTAGTCACCGGCAAACCTGTTGAGATCAGAAAATCATTCATCTGGTATGGTTGCGGCCCGCAAAAATGGGTCATATTCAGTTGCCCTGTTTCCGACAGTTCAGCATTCATGGTCAGAACAACTGTAAAAGATCTTACTTCCGGTAAGGAGACAACATACCTTCTCGATCCAATGAATACCGAAGTTATCGTGGGGCACGATATGTGTTCAGGCGCGTTTCATTTTCCCGGCGATGAAAATTATGAAGTTTCTTTCTCCTACATGGATGCATCAGGCAACGTAACTTCTCCGACCGAATGGATAAAATTCAGCGAACCAGTTCCTGCGGATGGCGAAGGAGATTGAATGTGATTCCAGTGAACTTCCTCCGACATTCGCACCAATTTCAATGAGAAGATTTGTTTTCCTGTTACTGCTCATGAGTTTCACCGGGTGTTTCTCAAAACCATTGCCCAGTGAACCTCTGTGAAATACCCCTGTGAGCCTCAGTGGTTAATTTTTTGATGAGCATCTCTACAAAGTGCCACTTGTTCTGCATGCAAAATAACCACGGCGGGGAATCGCTTGCGTTTTTTTTACCACAGGGAACACTGAGTGGTTTTCACTGAGTTTCACCGAGTGTTTCTCAAAACCATTGCTCAGTGAACCTCTGTGAAATACCCCTGTGAGCCTCTGTGGTTAATTTTTTGGTGAGCATATCGGAATCGCTGTGGTGTGCCGCCGTGGTTAATTACATTGCGGTACCATCAGCGATAGCCCTATTTTTTAATTTCCGTCTTCAGCAAATTAGAATAACCCTTCACCAGCATGCGGCTTTTGTCGGCGTTCCATATCTCGCATTGTGCGTTGACTAACTGCCTCCCTTTTTTCAGCACCGATGCTTCGGCAATGACAATGTCGTTTTCAATAGCTGCACCGAAATAATCGATTGCGTTATTGATGGTGGAATAGAAATGACTTTCACCAAACGTGTACACAGCTGCTCCAATAGCGTCATCAATAATTGCTGCTGAAATACCGCCGTGCAATGTGCCGATAGGATTCGTCATTTCATTCCGCACCCGGTATTGAAACGTAATTTTGCCTTCACCTACCGACAGTAGCGTTGGATTCAGCCACCTCATCACGGGAGAAGGAGAAAGTGTAGCTTCCTTCCCGATTTGCGCTGTTAAAAATTCGAGCGTGTCATTCATCTTTCTTTTTGTTTTTCAGGAACTCCTCTGTAAAGTGTTCGTTGTGTTTAGGCTGAGAAAATTTTTCGGCGTTGTAGGTTTTGGAATTTCCTTTGGGAATGGAAAGCGACACCCAGTCTGAACCGGAAATCATTTTTCCTAAAAATACAATTTGCCCAACGTGATACGGATAATGCGCCAGCTGACGATTGATCGCTTCCATCGCCGAATGTCCCTGGTTGCGGATGTAAATGGTCTTTCCCAGGTCGTCTTCGTTCAGATCATTTAAAGCTTTGAAAAGACAGGCCCAGCCTTCGTTCCATATTTCCAGTACGCGTTCTTTGGACGTGATATCGTTTTCAAATTCCGCATCGCGTTGCCGCCATTCCTTTTCACCATCGGTGGTTAGAAAATCGGTCCATCGCGACATCATGTTCCCGTGCAAGTGCTTGACGATCGTTGCAATGCTGTTACTGTCGTCATTGTATTGCCAGGATAATTTTTCAGCCGGCACCTGCGCGATGGTTTTGTCGCCCAGCAATTTGTAGTACTCAAATTGTCTCTTCGCACTGTCCAGGAAATTTGTTTGCATAATCATGAAGTTTTAAGAGTGAATATTTTCGATAACCATAGCCGAAGCGCCACCACCACCGTTGCAGATGGCCGCAACTCCGTATTTGCCGCCTTCCTGTTTCAATACGGAAACGAGGGTGCAGATAATGCGCGCGCCGGACGCACCCAAAGGATGGCCCATAGCAACAGCGCCACCATACACGTTGATCTTGTCCATATCGAGGCCCAATATTTTCTGATTGGCCAGGACAACTGCTGCATACGCTTCATTGATTTCAAAATAATCGATATCGCTTATCGCCAGGTTTGCCCGCTGCAGTGCTTTGGGAATGGCCAGTGACGGTGTGGTTGCATACC
This sequence comes from Bacteroidia bacterium, assembly GCA_035489505.1. Lineage (GTDB taxonomy): Bacteria > Bacteroidota > Bacteroidia > Palsa-965 > Palsa-965. Next base: position 2,791 of record DATHKF010000093.1, read on the forward strand.
ATTCAGGTTCCTGTGCTGCGTCAGCATACGAAATAATCTTAGCCAAAGGCTTCAGGTTGTATTTGTCCACCGCTTCGCGGGAAGCCAGCAAGATTGCGGCCGCACCGTCATTTAAATTACTGGCGTTCGCCGCTGTTATTGTACCGTTGGTTTCAAAAGTTGGTTTCAGTTTAGAAACCTTTTCAGGAATAACTTTATAAATGTCTTCATCTTCCGCGATCAGCAATTCACCGTTCTTCGCAACCACTTTTACCGGCACTATTTCACTTTTGAATTTTCCCTGTTTCGTGGCTTCTGTTGCCATGGAATACGAACGCAAAGCAAATTCATCCTGCTGTTCACGCGTCAATCCGTATTTAACCACACTCATTTCCGCAGCTTTGCCCATGTGAAAATTATGGTACACGTCGGTTAACCCGTCTTTCAGCAATCCATCCGTAAATGTTTCATCACCCAGCTTGACAGTCCTGCGAAGCAATGCATAGTGCGGAACATTACTCATGCTTTCCATGCCACCGGTTATCACCAGGTCTTCGAGACCCAGCTGAATTTGCTGCGCCCCGAGCATAGTCGCTTTCATTCCCGCTGCGCACACTTTGTTTACCGTCGTGCAATCGGTATCATCAGCAATGCCTGCAAACTTCGAAGCCTGTCTCGCCGGCGACTGCCCCAGGTTTGCCGACAACACATTGCCCATGTACACCGAACAAATATTTTGCGGATCTACTCCTGCAGACGTGTACGCTTCCTGAATGGCCAG
>DATHKF010000094.1:0-3666 GCA_035489505.1 Bacteroidia bacterium
GAATTTCAGGTACAGAGTGCCGGGCGAAACAATACTCCTTTCCCAGGATACGCTTCCGTTGGACATGAATTTTGTAGCCTGCGTTGTGGCATTCACAGAATCATACGCATCGATGGTTACGTAAACGTTATTATCACCGTCGCAGGTCAATGCGCCCAGGTAATGATCAAATGTGCCAGGCTCACTTATATGCCGGACCCACAAGAGATTTCCGGCGGTGTCGCATTTCATCACGGGTACAGAATCAAGACTGGCAGTATACCCGGCGAGAACCAATTCGTTATCACCCGTAAGAATCATTTTTCCTACCGTAGCACTCCACAACGGATCCGGGTCTGACAATGTATCGCGGTGCATGAAGTTTCCTGCGGCATCAAATTTTGTGAGCATGAATTTGCTTTCTCCACCGGGCAAAACAACTGATCCGCTGAGATAGACTTCGCCATTGCGACCAACTTCCATGCACGCGTGCTGTTCGGTTTGCAGGGTCCAGCGTAATATTCCGTAGGTATCATACGATGAAACAAAACTCCACGTAACAGGAATAGAAAAATCTTCCGCCGTATACATCACGTATGTGTTACCGGCCGAGTCAACTTCGAGTTCACGAAAGAAATCGTCGTCGAACGGAGAATCAAAAGTAGTAGCCCATTCCGGTGTTGGGTTTTGAGCAGGCAAAGCAGCGGCAAGGCAGATGAATGCTGCGGGCAGAAAAATTCTCATGATAGAAATGTTTGGTTTGAACTGGTGTTGCGATGGAAAAACGGGCAAGGCTAAAAAATATTGCCTGGCCATGCTACAAAAACGACACAAAGTCTTTGTGAAGCTTTGAGTCTTCGCGACTTAGTGGCAAATTTGTGTCATATCTTTACACCATGGCATTTCTCAACGATCAAACCGTACAACACCTCGCAGATGCGCTCAAAGGCAACGACCGTGCGCAGGAATGGCTGCAGCGAACAGGCCGCCAGGAACTCGTTATGCTTCACGATGCAATCCGTTTCGACGACGATAGCGCGATGGAGTGGCTCCACGAATACGGACACGATGAACTCGGTTTATTTGTAACCGCAATCGATGGTGATCCGTACGCGGTGCAGGCTTTGTTTGATGGAAAACAATCGCGGCTCGCATCTGTGGCCGGCGCGGTGATTGGTGATGAGCGTTCGATCCAGTACCTGCAGAAAAATAATCTCAAGCAGTGGATGAACCTGGTGGAAGCCATTAAAAAATGTCAATCGGAAGAATAGTTTCATTCCCCGCAATGACAAAAAAATAATACAATGGCCAGCAAGCAATACAACGGTGAGGCAATCCGGAAGATGACACAACTCTTCCAGCCTCACGCTACGGCACATTTCAATTGGCTCATCGAAAAAGGTCACCGCGAACTGGTGGAAGCAGTTGAGTTTATTAAATCCGGGAAGGACATGTCGTTCCGCTGGATGATCGACAACCAGTTTTTTGAAGTAGCTGCTTTTGCCAATGCCGTGCGTGGCGACAAGAATGCATTCCGCTGGCTGATGCAGAACAAATCTGTTTTCTGGGCGGCTACTGCAAACGCAGCGAACAAAGACAAGGAAGCGATGGGCTGGCTGAAAGCACACCATTTCGATGTGTATGCTGAACTCGCTATGGCTATTGTGGAGTGGGAGAAATTCGACAACGATGATTTCTCCGGATACTACAAAGCACCGATCTGATCACAAACGAATTTGAATCCTGCGATCACGAAGTGATTGCATCCCGCCGTGACGCGCGGTGTTAGTAGCAAATAACCTACGCCGTGTCGCCGTGGTGAATTAATTTAAGGCAAGAATAACCTGCGCATGAGAATAGTCGGAACAATCCCACATCCCCAAATGACCATCACCGTTTTCATGATGAACGAAAAATTCATCGTGAAATTTGAAGCCGGTCCGATGGAGCAGGTCTACAAACTCTCGCAGGGAAAAGTTGCCGGCATGGAGCACGTGACGAAAATCGTGGATGAGCAGTTCCGGTCTGAGGTGCTGAAAAAATTCGGGGAGATGTTTGAGCAGATGAGGACGGCACTGGAGCGCAATCCGTAAATAGTCGCAGAGGCGTAGTACTGGTTACTGCGAGGCACGAAACACTACCGCCCGGTCAGAGATTTGCCCGGAAAAAAGTAGTCGTCGCCGCTAACGCTTTCAGTGTATCCTCCGGCAGATTTTTCTCTGTCCACGGATGCTTTCCTCCAAACGTATGATCGCCGCCATGTATTTCCGCAAATTCCGCAAACGGATTCCAGATTTTCAATGCTTCTGCTTCGGAAAGCGGAACCGCGTCATCTGCTGTTCCGTGAACGATCAGCTGCGGAATCTGAATTTTCTTCGTTGCTGCCTGGATATCGAGCAATGATTTTTTCTCGTAAAAATCGTTGTAGAGATCAATGTACAGCGGCAGAACCTGGCCTGTACGTGTGTTGATTATTTCAGTCACACCTTTGCTTTTCCATTCAGCGAGCTCGGGTGTATTTATCCTGCGTTCGAAATCACAAAGTCCGCCCCAGGTTGCCACAGCTTTGATGCGCGGATCGCGTGCGGCCTGCAAAAGTGCCGTTCCTCCTCCCCGGCTGTGCCCAAGCAATCCCAGGCGCGCGGGATCAATCCGTTTCTGCATGGAAATGGTCCACCAGAGATTTTCGATCACCATGTCGAGGTCATCGAGTTCACGCGAGAATGTATTTCTTCCGAATTGTTCCAGCTCGCAAAACTCGTCGGGCTTTTCAGGTGAAGTTCCATTCCACGAAAAATTGAAACGGGCTGCTGCGAAACCGCTTCGCGCGAGAAATTCACAAACCAGTGGGAAATGTCCCCAGTCTTTGAAGCCTTTGAACCCGTGCAGAAAAATAATTACCGGAACACGGTCGTTTCCAACTTCCGGAACATGGATGTCTACGGGAATTTTTCTTCCGTCGGGTCCTTCAACGAGATATGAGGCGCTTTTTGTCAATGGCGATCAAAAGATTTCGGGTCCACAAACATTTCAATCACGCGGCATTGATCATCCACAAACTTATAGGTTGCGTGATACTCTGTATACAGGAAACGGTGATAATGCTGTTTGTCTTTCTCGCCCGGTTTGTATTCCAGGTAAGTGGTATCACCCTTGATCCACTTCATCATGGGCTGGCTCTTGTAAATGCTCCGCACATAATCCAACGGCATGCCAATGTAAACTCCGCTGCTGGTCATGAAATTATTTGCTGTGACGTAATTGTGCTGCAGTTTGTAATTGCGGATCGTGTCGGAGTTTTTTTCGAGACGCAATCCGAACGGAATGTGTTTACCTCCCGCTTCAACCGTAAACACGGTCAGGAATTCTGTTTCTTTTCCGTTGAAATAATGCATGGCAGCAATTCCATCAGCAGATTCACCTTTCGAGCCGTTGTCGTACTTGTACTTTTTCACGGATACCGCGTCACCAAGCAGAATTTCGTTGATCATCGTGTCGGGTTTGTACGCCCAGTTGGCTTCCTTCCCCAGGCGCACCATTTGCGGAACAGAATCAGGAATGACGGGCAATGCAGCGCTGTCGCCGTTTTCGCCATTGACTTGTCCATCATTGCAGGAAGTAAAAACCAGGAAAGCTCCCAGGACGAGCAAAAAGTATGTTTTCATAGTACAAACATAAACATACGTG
>DATHKF010000095.1:0-3683 GCA_035489505.1 Bacteroidia bacterium
CCTACTTTGCGGGATACGATCATGGTGAATGCAGATGATTGCGGTTGCGAGGTCTTTGTGCCCAATGCAATTACACCGAACGGTTCAGGCCTGAACGATTTGTTTTATCCTGTGTTTGCCTGTGGCGTGAGCGATTACCGGTTGTTGGTTTTTGATCGCTGGGGAAACCTGTTATGGGAAAGCCACGATCCTGCTGCAGGGTGGAATGGAACGTACAAAGGAAATGCGTGCCAGGAGGATGTGTATGTCTACCGCATCACCGGATGGCTTGATACCGGAAGCAATTTGATTTACTATTCCAAATTAGGGCATGTGACGATTGTGCGCTAAAGTTTCGGGTTAAATAGTTTCGGGTTCTGTGTTTGTCAGTCCGGTACTTCCTTCGTCAGGATAAAATCCGTTGAGAACCGACAAGTACAGAACCCGAAACCTTTTCAATCCGAAACAATTTAACCTCGTACTTTTGCGGTATGAGCTGGATACTGTTAATCATTGCTGGGCTGTTTGAAACCGCCTTCGCTACCTGTTTGGGAAAAGTAAAACAGACCACCGGAAATGTGGCAACGATGTGGTTCACCGGATTTCTTGTTTGCCTCGTGATCAGCATGGTTTTACTTTATCGCGCTACACAAACGCTCCCGGTTGGAACGGCCTACGCGGTGTGGACAGGAATAGGAGCGATCGGAACTGTGATTGTCGGAATTTTTGTTTTTCATGAACCCGTAGATTTCTGGAGAGTGTTTTTTATCAGTACGCTGGTAATTTCTATTGTGGGGTTGAAATTCGTCAGTTAATGTGCTGATATGCTAATGAGATAATGTGCTAATGGGTTTCCGGTCACCGGAAAAGCAACATGTTTTGTTTACAGTAAATATCTTTTCATTCTCTATCTGCGACAGTCTCATTAGCATATCAGCACATTAATAATTAGCATATTAACCTGAGGAATTCTCTCCTCACTTCATTCAATCCTTCGACACTTCGCCGCCAGCGATCGAATTACGAAATCTTTTTTGTGTTGTCGCCCGTTAATTTTGTTGTACAGGCATTGCAAATTTTTGCCTGAACCGGAACAAACTAAAAATCAGGTACAATGAAAACGATGAAGATGATTTCGATAGCAGCCTTAGTGGCGTTGGCTATCACGGGATGTAAGAAAGAGAGTATCGACAGTCAGACGCCGGGTCCTGCAGGACGTAGTTTTTCGGTGAATATGACTGACGCACCAGCGAATTTTCAACGCATGGATATTGAAATTACCGGTGTGGATGCTTACCACGATTCACGCGGATGGATTTCTCTGAGCAGCCAGGCGCGTTCCATAAACGTACTTTCTCTTTCGAACGGAATAACAACTTCGATTGCAGCCGCAAATAATGTGGAAACCGGTCACTACTCGCGTTTACGTGTGGACTTCAGCGACCGCAACTCGGTTACCGTGCACTCAGCAGTAACTATTGGCTCGTTGCAGATTGCTGCAGGATCAACATCGATGTTGCAGTGGGGCACACATTCACGCGATGTGGAAATTGTGATTGACAAGAACGTCTCTGCACAAAACGGGGCGGAAGTCCTGCTTGATTTTGATGCAGCCGCTTCGGTGGAGGAAGGCGTCAATTCATTTGTGTTCAATCCGACCATGCGCCTGATGGATTTTACAACCACAGGAGCGCGCGGTACCGTGGCAGGTGTTGAGGGCGCTGCATTTGTAGTGATGTCAGACCACAGCCTCACCTACACGGCTTACGCCAATGCACAGGGACAATTCCTGTTGCGCGGAGTTCGTCCGGGTGCGTATACAGTAACCTTTACGGCCATGGTCCGCAACATCGCGGGACAGCTGGAAGAACGTCGTGCAGAACGCAAAGATGTGCACGTGGTTGAAGGAAGCTTTACGGAAATGGGAACCATCCAGTTTTAAAGTTGATGATTGAGTACACAATGAGGCAGTGACTCAGTTTGAAATGATTTACCCAATGTCACCTGAATGGAAAACGGTTGAAACCGTTGAGCAAAACCCGCTATTCATTGCCGGGGCTTAAGCCCCCGGCAATGAATAGCGATTAGTTGTCCAAGCGCTTAAACGGTTTTTATCAGTTCCTGATATCCAAAATAAGTATCTGTTCAGATCACTCCATCGTTCAAATCAGTCTGTCAATTCTTCACAACAAAATCCGTGTTGTGTGATTGCCGCGATAACGGTTTCGGCCGTAACAGTGTCACAGGCGGAAATGCGCAGGATGAAATCGCAATCGTCGAGATCAAAATTCCAGGCAGAAGGCTCCGGAAAAAGTGTGTTGAGTACCGGTTCAATTTTCAGAACCTGGTCCCTCGTTTCGACCGATGTTTTAAATACGAGTATCATTTCACAGTATTTACGGGTGGTGTTGCAGGGTTCTTTTTGACAAAGAGATGCAGATTGTACATCAAAAGCGTTGCGATGATCATCGATGAGATTACCACCACGCCCAACCGGTCGTAGTGTTCAAGAGGTGCTTTTTCATTCGCCTGGTACACAATTTTTCCGGCGATGAATGCGGCTATACCACCGGAGATCTGTTGCACAGATGAATTGATGCTCATAAATGCACCGCGGTCCTGCGGTTTGGGAATTGCCGTAATGAGTGACGAATACGAAATCATCCGCGATGTAATTCCAATGAAGAGAATGATATTGAGAATGATCGCGAGGTACAGCGGGGTAGGTCCGAGGTTCGTATAAATGGCTACCATCGCCATACTGAGTACAGACCCTACCGCAAAGACGCTGAACTTTCCGAATTTATCACTCATGATACCAATGAGCGGTCCAAAAAGAATCGTAGAAATTCCTGTTGCGAAATAGATCCATACGAGATCATCTTGTGTCCGCATCATGTTGTTTACGCTGAACGTACTGCCAAACGGCATGAGCATAAATCCGCCGGTAGCGAGTAGGGTGGTGGCGAGGAAAGCACGCAGGTAATCGACATTGCTTACTGTTTTCCACAAATGCTGAAACGGACTACGGTCGTTTTTCAGTGCGAGGTGATCGGTGATCGGCCGCAGGTAAAGCTGGATGACTATACCAACAGCTGCTCCGATTATAGCGATCATCCAGAATGGTGCATGCCACGAGAAATGATTGGCCAACAGCAGTCCAACAGGAAGACCGAGTACCTGGCTCACCGCAAAAGCCATTTGTGTGAATCCCATTACACGTCCGCGTACTTCCACTTTGAAAAGATCAGTCACAATGGCGAAACCGATTGAACTGAGGACTCCGCCGAAGATCCCGGTCACGATACGTGCGAGCAATAAAAGCGGGTAGGTAGGGGCGAGGGCGCAGAACACCGTGCCGAGAATAAAACCGGTGTAAAAAAACATCAGCAATTTTTTGCGGTCGTATTTGTCGGCAAAGCCTGCGGCAAGAATTCCCGCGAGCCCCGCGCTGATGGCGTATGCTGAAACAACAAGGCCAAACTGTCCCGGCGTGATCTTCATGTCCTCCAGCAGGAAAACGCCCAGCGGACTCAGTACCATAAAATCGAGGATGACCGTGAACTGGATGAACACGAGTATCGCGATAACGAAAACCTGGTAACTGGTAAATATTTTTTCTTTTGTTCCGCTCATGGGTATTTTATTTGGAGTGTAAAGCTGCAAGGACCATCCGGAATGTTTGTTTCAGGGTGGCTTCGGTG
>DATHKF010000096.1:0-2559 GCA_035489505.1 Bacteroidia bacterium
CTTCGCTTACGCTGCACTACAGTACCGCGGGAGAGTTTGTTCCGGGAAAAAGCAAGGTGGCGTGGGTATGCCATGCATTAACGGCGAGTGCAGATTGTGTGGGCTGGTGGCCGGAACTCATTGGCGACGGCAAGGCGATCAATCCGCAGGAATACTTCATCATTTGCGTGAATATTCCTTCATCGTGTTACGGCTCTACCGGACCGCTCTCGGTTAATCCGGAAACAGACGAGAAGTATTACGAAACGTTTCCTTTTTTCACGATACGTGATATGGTACGCGCGTTCATTGAGTTGCGCAAGGACCTCAACGTCGATGCAATTGATCTGCTCATTGGCGGATCGATGGGTGGATATCAATGCCTGGAATGGGCTGTCATGGAACCGGAGATTGTAAAACGTCTCGTGTTGGTCGCTACCGGTGCAAAAGAATCGGCATGGGGAATTGCAATCCACACTGCACAGCGACTTGCGATTGAAGCAGATTCATCGTTCGGAACAGATTACGATCTCGCAGGAGCAAAGGGACTCAAAGCTGCGCGCGCCATCGGAATGCTTACGTACAGAAATTACGAAGCCTTTGTGCTGACGCAGTCGGACACAGACGATCGCATCGACAATTTTAAAGCGGCATCGTACATCGACTACCAGGGCAACAAACTGGTGAACCGCTTCAATGCGTATTCGTACTGGTTGCTGACCAAAAGCATGGACTCACACAATGTGGCGCGCGACCGGGGAACGATGGCGGAAACGTTGAAACAAGTGAAAGCAAAAACACTGGTGATCGGAATCAGCACAGATTTTTTGTGCCCGGTTGCGGAGCAGAAAATACTGGCTGAAAATATTACAGGTGCACAATACACGGAGATACAATCGCCGTTCGGGCACGATGGTTTTTTGGTGGAAGGGAAGAAGATCGGGGAAGAAATAAAATTGTGGCTGAAGTGAACAGCGAATGCACCGGCATTGTAAACCGGTCAATCAACAACGTGTAACAGACAATAAATAATATGCAATCACAAGCTACAACGCCAGAACAGTATTTGGCCGAACTACCGGAAGATCGCAGACAGGCGATCAACAAGCTTCGCAACGAGATCATTAAAAATCTCCCAAGCGGTTTCCAGGAACGAATGGGTTACGGAATGATGGGCTATGCAGTTCCGCATTCGGTTTACCCTGCGGGATATCACTGCGATCCAAAATTGCCTTTGCCCTTCGCAGGCATCGCCAGTCAGAAAAATTTTATTGCTTTTTACCACATGGGCATTTATGCAGATCCTAAACTGCTGAAATGGTTCGTGACGGAATATCCAAAGCATACGGATGCAAAACTCGACATGGGTAAAAGCTGTATCCGTTTCACGAAGCCGGAAAAGATCCCTTTCAGATTGTTCGGAGAGCTGATGAGCAAAATGACAGTGAAAGCATGGATCGGGTTGTATGAGAAAAATTTCAAGAACAAGTCCGCAACGAAATCTTCAAAGCCGGCCGCTAAACCAGCCAAGGCCGCGAAGAATGCTGTAAAGAAAGCCGCAAAAAAAGTGGTTAAGAAAACTGCGAAGAAGAAGTAATTTTTTCATTAGATCCCAGGCGGTCGCTGCGCTTCCCGGATTCGAAGAATAGTGTGACCAACTCTTTGCTTCATTACCGGATGACCAGCGTTTTTCTCACGGCGATTTCGTCAGACTCGACGTAGAGAAAATAGACGCCCGGTGCAAATTCACTCACATCGATTTCCGCTAAAGTGTTCCGCGAATAATTTCGTGTGAAGACTTCGCTTCCCAAAGTACTAAAGCACGAAATAGAAAAATCCGAATTCACTTTGCGGCCATCAATGAAGGCAACATCACCGGCAGGATTTGGATAAACAGGAAAAGATTCTTCTGTGGTGTTTTCGTGAATGGCGTCCGGATTTTTTACTGAGCAAGGTCCTGCAATGAAATTCGGCAAACCGGCTTGTGACAGTGGTCCGCCCAGAGCCACACCATTGGCGACAAACGCGCATGCCACTCCACCGAGATCAGGATCCTGGATCACACTCAGGAATGAAGATCCGATGATGGCCATATAAATTTTGCAATCGGGCGCGCGCTGCAACGTGGCTGCGGTTTGATTCGGATACGCGATAGTGCCCACGATGGTTTGCGACTGCGCAATGTTTGCGGCGTTAACATCGTATTGGTAAATGGAATTCGATCCCCAGTTCCACTGCGCAGCATACAGGTAATTGCCGGAAGGAGAGAACTCAATGCCATAGCTCATGTATGCGCTGCTCACTGTAACCGGATTGGTGACCATGCCGGTCGTGTTGTCGAAATTGAACAATTGAATTTCGTAATCACCGAAGTTGGCGACGGCAAGACGATCTCCTTCGGGAGAAATTTTCATGCAACCCACCGTTTCGATGTTCAGCGTACTGGAAGCTGCAATGACTGTTCCTGCATTGCTGATCACCGGAGTGCTCACTCCGGCGGCGCTGATGAGCCAGGCGTAGAATCCATTTCCGTTCCAGTTGTGCGCCACTACCCAGATGTCGGTTCCATTGGCATGTTCT
>DATHKF010000097.1:0-2357 GCA_035489505.1 Bacteroidia bacterium
CTTCTTTCAGGTTTTCAGGTTTGCCACCTGCGCCGAAGAAAATCTTCTCCAGGCGTTCGCGCGTCTGTTTGTACCGCGCGAAACGCTTCATGTTTAATCCGCGTTTCTGTGCTTCCGAATCACTCAGGTAAGCATAACGAAGCTGTCCCGCGACTCCAAAGGTGTTCAACTTCATAGCGGTCAACACGCCGAGCCTTAGGGCCACAGTAGCCGGGTTTACGCGATTGATTACGTGCAAGCCCTTGCTGATCACAGGCCCGGCTTTTTTGACTGTGGCTTTTACGTTCTGTGCAGTGTTCTTCACAGTTGTTTTGATATTCTGCGCGGTTGTCTGCACTTTCTCCTTCACCTTGTTCACGAACGTTTTAAGTGAGCCAACACCATCATCCATCCCAGGGAGCTGGCACGAGAGAAGATCTTCCGCATCGACGCTCATCCCTCCATTACGCGCAATTACTTCCGGGTCGATTCCGTCCAAAAATTCCAAGTCCATGTTTACGTCTATTATTTTTATGTAAGGGTGCTCACGGTTGAAATTTGGTAGCACCGCGTCAATGGTGGTTCTCCTTCCCTTAGAAGGAACTACCACATACACGTGACCAAAACTCCCGTCGACCTTGTCGTATGATGCTATTCTGAAAGTGTGCGGAATACGTAAAACAGACAGCACACAGCTTGTGAAAAAACTAAAACAGTCGCAGTCTCCAATTCGGTCGCTCCATAATCTGCGAACGCTGCGCACTTGTTCCTTTCCGGTTTGATCGGCTTTATAGGCGATATGGTCCGTGAGAAATTTCCAGATGTTGTAGCAGGTCTTCTCGATTCTTCCGTCGATGTCACGCAGACTGGCTGCAATCCTTTTCGCCTGGTGCTTGTATTCTTTCACCTTACCGGGAAGCATTTCGATTGTGTCCTGCAGCTTTGCGCCCTTCTTTATTGTTTCGTTGATTCCTGATGCAGGGTCAAACAAACAATCGTATGTTTCGCCGTTTTCTCTTATGCCTCGATCCTTGCGTTCCATGACGTTAGAGATTAATTGTTTGTTCGTAAGGAACACTGACGATCTGGTTGGCTATTTCCACCGGTACAATCGTGCGAACCAGAATAGGAGCGGCACCGGTTTGGGTTCTGAGGATAGTAAACAGATCAATGGCGAGGGCAGGAAGTGAGAACATGCTGACTTCAACAGCAATGTCCTTGAGCATCATTTGTTCGTACGGTTTGAGTTGATAACCCTCATCCTCAACAACTGAAGTGCCAATAGGCTGCTTCTTGTATTCGAGCGTAACAAACGGGTGTTTGAATTTATAGCCCTGCTTGGTTGGATTCTTCACCGCAGCCTTAACGATGATCGTCATTTTGCTAAAGGTGAGTTTGTGTAAGCGAGCCGTAGTTGTTACGACGAGTTTATCCCCATCCTGCTTCCAGCCGATTGCCTTACCAATAAGCAATGCTGCACCAAAGCCGAGCGCAAGTTCCAGGATCATTGTTTCGCTCCTTCCAATTTTCCACAACGGTTGCCAAGTCTTCGAACTTCGCGATATAAGTAATTGACCTGTTTATCAATCGTTGAATCAAAACTCTTTGAATTAGTAACGTGGCTATTGTGTTCCGTGTAAAGATTGTTTACCCGCTCCACCATCTGCTTGAAGTCCTTGTGCAGGTCTTTCAGAAAGTACCCGATGATGAGAAACATGATACTCAGAAAAGAGAGTAGCACACTGTTAATTATTAAAAGAATCTCCGCCTTATCCATCTCCACTTTCTCCTTTCAATTCCTTCAATCATCTACAGTGTGCCACCATTCAATCTCACCCCAGCTTACTAGCTTGGTTACTCCTCAGTACTAATGAACCAGGAAGTATTTTTTGCAAATCCCATTTTTCAAATTGTACCATGCCAACGTTCCATCTGCTCCCAATCTACTTGATTAATGTACTCTGTCATGTTGTCAAACATTCTCCAGTTTCCGAATGCGTTTATGATTACTATACTTCCCGTTGTCGTGACCTTCGCTTTGTTAATTAACAATTGTGAACGATCCCCAAAAGGTTTTTTAAATGTAATCATGCTACCTCGTTTCATCAGGAACTCCTCCTTCTCCTTCCTCGTTCCGTACAGTTTTTTTCTTTTTGTAACGGACTTCTTCTTCTTCTTCTTCGCCATGCTTCGTTACGCTTTTGTATTACAAAATTCGAGAGTCTACAACGGACCTATATCCAAAGTCTCCGATAGCTTCCGCTTTTATCCGGTTTTCTCCGGTAAATCGGGATGAGATTCTTTGCCACGAAGGAATCTCCATATTTCAGCAAAGTCCAAGCCCATGTATTTGCAGTACTCTGAAATAGTCAGCTTAC
>DATHKF010000098.1:0-6108 GCA_035489505.1 Bacteroidia bacterium
ATTTTATCGTACTCCCCTTTCAATTCGTAGATGCTGGCCTTGTACCGGTATTGCGCTTCATACGCTTTTGCAGAATCGTGCAGCTGAAGCAACATAGTGGCAAGTGAATCACACAATTCCAATGCGCGGTCAGGGTCAGAAAATTTGATCACCTGCAACAAAGTTCCTACCGTGTTGGCTTTGTTTTGAAGATAAGCGGGATCATTCCGGTCAAGCGCGTTTAATTCGCGTTCGATGGAATCGGCCGGTGTGGTTTGCGCGAACAAGCGCCCCATTCCCAGGGAAAGGAGACAAAAACAGGTAAGCAGTAATTTCACGTAAGTGCCAGTGTGTACGAATAGTAAAGATCGTCAAAATAAACGGTTGCCTGTGAGATTGCCACGAAGGCACGAAGCCACTAAGAAAACACTGATTGAACCACTAAAATAAGATCAGCTTCGTGTGACTTTGTGGCTTTGTGCCTTCGTGGCAATAAATTATTGAAATGCAATACGATTTCTTTACATTTGAGAATGACCCGCTGGATCATCGCATTTTTATTTCTCTTTGTTACGCTCGACTCGTTTGCCGGTGGATTCCAGGTAAACGCACAGGGACAACGTCAGTTGGGAATGGGTCACACCGGAACCGGTTTACTGATCGACGGAAGTTTTGTTTTCTTCAATCCCGGTGCAGGCATTTTTCTTGATCGCCGTCTCACCATTACAGGAGGTGTTTCCCTGCTCAAACCACGGACAGTGTATCTCGAACCGGCACCCGGTGTTTACACTGCAGAAATGGTGCACAACACCGGAACCCCGTTTGAATTGTATGCCACATGGCGTTTCGGAAGATGGGCAACAAGCGTAGGTGTATACACTCCGTTTGGCAGTCGCGCACAATGGGAAGATGGATGGAAAGGACAATTCATGATCCGTGAAATTAATCTCAAAACAATTTTTGTTCAGCCTACGGTTACGTTCCGCGTGAACGACCATGTGGGCATTGGTGCAGGATTTATTTACGCCACGGGTGGGTTTCAATTGCGCAAAGGTGTTCCCACGCAAAACCAGTCGGGCGATTACGGTGAAGGCGCACTGGATGGTTCGGCTTCCGGAATCGGCTATAACGTAGGAATGTATTTTCGCCTGAACGACACGTGGAGCGCGGGAATCAGTTACCGTTCTTCCGTGAATGTGGAAGTCAAAAACGGTACTGCCAATTTTACGGTTCCGTCTTCACTCGCTGAATATTTTCCATCCACCACATTTACCACGGCCATTAAACTTCCGCAGGTGATGAATGTGGGAGTTGGTTTCAGTACCGGCGCATGGAAAATTGCAGCCGATGTGAATTTTGTCGGGTGGAGCAGCTACGATTCACTACGGATTGATTTCGCCGACAACACCGACAAACTCAAAGACATTGCATCAGCACGCGAGTACAAAAATTCGTGGATCGCCCGCATCGGCATGCAGTACCAGGTGAACGGAAGATTGTTTGTCCGTGCAGGATTTTATTACGACAAATCGCCGGTGCAGGATGGATACCTCACTCCTGAAACTCCCGACGCCGACCGGATCGGAATAACTGGTGGTGCAACTCTTGTTCTCGGAAAAAATCTTTCGATTGATCTTTCATTGCTTTTCGTGGAAGGCATGAAACGCACCGACACAAATCTTGAAACACAATTTTCGGGCACCTACAAATCACGCTTGTTTGCTCCCGGCTTTGGTTTCAATTATCAATTTTAAAATCGCTTCAACCAAATAATAAACTGCCATGAAAAAATTAATTATTCTCGCTGCAATTTCCTGCTCGCTGTTCACGGAAACGCTGAGTGCGCAATGCACCGGCTTGCGCTACCGCGATATCATGTTTGATGATACAACAGTTTCCAATGTCACTTATGGAAGCAACGTAACCATGTCGAACGCTGCTATAACACTCCGCATGGATGTGTGGATGCCGAAAGCCGATACGGTGACGAACCGTCCGCTGATCATTCTCGCACACGGTGGAAATTTCCTTGGCGGATCGAAAACCGGCGCTGATGTACTCCAGTTCTGCAACGATTTTGCAGACATGGGATACGTGGTTGCCTCGATCGATTACCGCATCGGAATGACCAACTTTCCGTTCCCGGGTCCCGACAGCACAGATGCGACCGAAGCGGTTATGCGCGCCGTACATGATGCCAAAGCTGCTGTTCGTTATTTCAAAATGAATTATGCCATTGGTGGAAACACGTACGGAATTGACACGTCGAACATTTTCTTCATGGGCGTTTCTGCCGGTGGATTTATGGCGCTGCAGGTAGCTTACCTCGATGACGAAACGGAATTTCCGGCATGGTGCGATACCACCAACCAGTACGGTATGCACGGCGGAATGGAAGGACTCAGCGGAAACCCGGGATATTCTTCGAATGTGCGTGCGGTGATCAACGTAGCCGGAGCGCTTGGCGACACAGCATTCATTGATGCAGGCGACGAGCCGTGTATGTTATTTCATGGTGATGCCGATCAAACAGTTCCTTACGGTTCTGATCTGATTACGCTGGTTGGTGTTTATCCACTGCTCCAGGTCGACGGTTCGCATTCCATTGATGCGCGACTGACGCAACTTGGCATCACACATTGTTTCGAAACATACGAGGGGCAGGATCACGTGCCGCATGTGAGCAACGCGCTGTATTATGATACAACACTCGTGATCACGCGCAACTTCCTCGTGCATTTCCTCTGCGGCGACCCGCTGGATTGTTCGTACACAACAGCAATTGCAATTGATGAGATGCCGGTTATTCCTTCTTTGATTTCAGTTTACCCTAACCCGGCGGAAGAAACGATGAGCGTGAATACTTCGCGTCTTGCAGGTGAAGGGTATACGATCTCGTTGTATAATTCACTTGGCGCACTCGTAAGCACTCAGGCTACGGATGCAGATGGAACGACAACGATCAACACCGAAAATCTCGCTCCGGGAGTTTACATGATGAATGTAGGGAACGGGGAAGCGATGTGGACGCAGAAGGTGATCGTTAAGTAGTTCGGAGGCGAGAGGCGGTAGTAACGCCCTTCGGCAGCAAGGAATTTTCTTTTTTTGATTACTAACCCCGGGTTACGATCCTTCGGATCTTACCCGGGGTTAGTAATATTCGACCCCTTCAGGGTCGGGAGGAAACCCTTTCACTTTGTTCAAGGGACATACGACTTCTCCGAAGTCGCGAAAACCATTTAGCTCTGATGATCCCGAAGGGATCACATGTTCCTTGAACGAAGTGAATGGATCTTGAACTACGGACCCTGAAGGGGTCGAATGTCATTACAAAAAAATTCCTTGCTGCCGCAGGCCTGCCCTGAACTTGCCGAAGGGCGAACTCCCGACTCCGAACTCTCAACTCCAAACTAATCGCGCAGCGATTACGGAAACAACACCCCGTTACAATCCTCACAATTCAACGTCGGCACGGTAGCGCCATATTTCGCGTTGATCGCGTAGATGAATTCATTCGCGATGAGGGCGTAGCCTTTTTGATTCGGGTGGTATCCATCAAGCGAGTAAAATCCGCCGCTCACAAACGTGTCGTTGAATTCAACACCGTCCCAAACGATTCCCGCATTCATCGAACGGAAAAATCCACGCATGTCGACGAGTGCAAGCCCGTATTGCGCAGCTTTCTGTTCGATCACTGCGTTGTATGCCGCGATGCTCTGATCGATAAAAGCAACTTCAGCGCTGTCGAGCACGTAACGGTCGGGCAGCGTAGAGAAAAGAATTCCCATGAAATTGCATTTCATCGAATCGAGCGGAATACCCAGCGTAATGTATTCGTTCCGGCGGATCTGGCGCACACCCGACGGCGCATCCGGATCATTGATCACAAACGCATTGCTTCCTTCGTGAAAACGGATATGCGTTAAACCCGAAACGTCGTAAATGTCGTTGAGCGAATCGGCTTTGTTTTGTGTGAGATCAGCACCGTTCCAGGGAACGAGTGTGTAGTACGGAAATTCGCGGAAGTCGGGAATGTTTGCGATCACACCTTTCGCTCCGTTCGCGGTGAGTGCGCCAAGAATTGAATCGAGGTAAACAGAAAACTGCGCGGAGGATGCAATCGTTGTTCCTTCGCCGCCGCGACGTGCATATTCGAAAATATCTTCCATGCCCAGCCAGGCGGTAAAGAATGTTGCGTTTGCGTTTACGGCATCGCTTACCGGTGTAGAGATTCCCGGCGCAGAAGCGAAACGGTGATAAAACGGATTCGTATTTCCGGCCGGTGAATTTCCCAAAGCCGGTGAAAGCAATTCTGCCGTTGTTGCAAAAGGCACGGCGAAATTTCCATTGGTGCTGAGAAATGAATTTGCATACAACGAAGTTGCTGCACCTGTCGAAACGGAATCCTTCAGCGGACCGAGAGAAACGGTTCCTTCGCAATCTGTTCTCCAACCTAAATGTGAAGCGCCGATGTACCAGCTTTCCCACGGTTTGCTATTCCATCCGAGACCGGAAGTGATTGTATGTTGTGTGAATACTCCGCCACCAGTCAATTCAAATTGACGGCACAACAACGCGGGCAAACTTTTGTTTTGTCCATCGGGATACAACGCGCCATCCTGGTAACCGGCCATGAAATTTCCTCCGACCGCAATGACTTTGGAGAAATTCGCTTCGCCCGGTTGTGGATCAGGATTGGACAGATCGGGAGTACACGTAAACAGCAGCAGCGCTGAAGCGAAAATTCCGGTTATCGGCGCGAGGGATTTCATGCAACTAAGCTAATGAAGAATTTCCAATAGGCGCTTTGGTTCAGGGTTAAAAGGTTTCGGGTTAAACAGTTTCGGGTTGGGCTGCACTCACTGTGTTTCAATGCCACATTGCAGTATAACTGATCCGGCATTGAAATATCGTGAAGATGCACCCAACCCGAAACCCGAAACTATTTTAACCCGAAACTATTTAACCTGTAATTTCTGAACAGATTCTTTCTCACCTGAAATTACATGCAGCACGTACATTCCCGGAGCAATTCCGCTGAGATCAAGAACAACAGGTGTTCCCGCATTCACAGAAATTTCTTTCTGCATCTTCACAATTCTTCCCTGCACATCGCGCAGTTCAAAACGGACTTCTTCCTGAACAACGCTGAATGTTACTGCGCAGTTTGTTGTTGCTGGATTCGGGTGAACGGTGTAGGTGAGTCCATCATTCGAAATGATCCCGGTGCAAACATCAACTGTAATGGTTGTCGTATCCGCTCCTATGCATCCGTTTGCATCGGTGTAGCCGTAAATAATATCGTGTGTACCTACACCCGCGGCTGCAGGATCAAATTCATCGATGGTTACACCCGGGCCGGAGAATATTCCGCCCGAAGGCGAGCCAAATAATTGTACTGTATCGTCGGCGAGACAAACAAAGTTCATTGCTGCAGAAGCCACAACCGTTGGTGGTGCATTCACAGTGATCGTAACCGTATCGGCACCTATACATCCGTTCAGATCAGAGTACGAGTAAACAACATCATGTACGCCTGATCCCGCCGCCATCGGATCAAATTCATTTCCGATTACACCCGGGCCAGTGAATATTCCGCCGGAAGGCGAGAAAAATAACTGGATAGTATCTGCTGGCAGGCAAACTGCGTTCGTCGCTGCGGAAGCAGTAACCGTTGGTGGTGTGTTGATCGTGATGTTAATCGTATCGTAACCCACACATCCGTTTGCATCTGTAACGATCACATCAATCGGACCCGAAACAACTGCTGTTGTTGTTTGCCCGCTCGCTGAATTGCTCCACTGATACGTGCTACCGGGATTCTCTGCATCGAGCAGAATGCTTGTTCCGCAGAAAGTTGTATCCGCACCAAGATCAACGACAGGTGGCGGATAAACAGTAATCTCGTAAGGCGATGCAGTTCCTGTTCCGCAGTTGTTTATTGCAGCCGCCCAGATGGTATCGGTTGAAGAACCCACCACGACAGTTACAGTAGTTGTTCCCTGGCCGGAAAGAATTGTCCAGCCTCCCGGCACAGTCCAGGTGTATGATGTTGCCGTTGCAACAGGATCAATCGAATAAGTAATTGTTGCTCCCGGACAAACCGCATTGTCTCCGGAGAAATTCACA
>DATHKF010000099.1:0-4993 GCA_035489505.1 Bacteroidia bacterium
GGTCTTCTTCTGAAGCTTTCGGAAGGTATTCAATCGTGGTAAAGCGGAGATCCCATTGCTGGTGAATAGAAGGTGTTTGTGTGAATTCCCAGACCCGCTCCATACTTGTATGGATCAAGGTTTCAACGTAGATGGGTTTCGTTTTCAACACACTGGTCGTGAATCAAACGTCAGGAATTTAAGAGCGGAGATGATGATGTAAAATTAAGAAGATTTCCTGACCGACGGGCAAGACGTTCATCGGGAATTAACGACCAATGATCAGGCAAACGGTGCTTTGAATTTTCGCGTGGAACATCACAATTGACCAAGCAACGCTCCACAAGCACCAACCATCGCAAAACACCTTCATCGCCTGCTTATATACTCTACCTTCAAAAGAAAACAAGATGTCAGGAAAAAACAAAAAGCAGTTTGGTGTGTGGATGGATTCCCATCATGCAACCATCACAGGCAGGGAGCATATTGATAACGGTGTTTTTGTTGTCCTTGGTCATGTAGAGAATGTCGGCCCACACAAGAACGGTAACGAGTTTGCAACCAACCACGAAGAAATTGCGTTAACGCATAAGTTCTTCAAGGAGATTGCCACTAAAATGCCAAACGTAGATGAGATTCACGTAACCGGCACGGGACAGATCCAGGAGGAGTTTATCAAATTCCTTGCTGATACACCGCAGTATAAAAATGCCATAAGCAGCGAAAGCACCGCCAACAGAATGCAGGATGGCGAGTTGATTGATTTTGTGACGAAGTACTACAACAGGCTGGGCTAAATTCACCCGGATAAAACAGCCGAAACTTAATCGTTTCGGTTTTTTTATGCGCGAATGAAACAGCCACTGCATTTTCCTATCTTGGTGCATATTCCTGACTGATTCATGACCCTCACCTATTCGCTCAGCGCAGACGATTATTTGACGCACCAACTTTATACTGCGTCGCGGACCGAACGCTTGCGCAAAAGACGTCAACGCAGCAAAATACTTTACCCGGCTATCTTTTTTTGTCTCGCTTTGTACCTGCTCTGGGAAAGAGGGCTTGCTGTCGCTTGGCCTATGTTCGCGCTCAGTGCCGGTTGGTTTTTTCTTTATCCGTTGTGGGAAAGTCATCACTACCTGAAATATTACCGCCGGTTTGTGGAAGAAAATTTCAAAACCTCCTTTGGCAAATCAGTGGTTGTGACTTTCGACCCCGATTACATACTCACACAAACTGAATTGGGCGAAGCGAAATTATCGTACGGAGCCATCGAAGGCTTCGGTGAAATCGAAACCCTCTTGCTGATCAAAATGACTGGAGGCCAATCGCTTGTTCTTCCCAAGAACAAAATCGAAGAATCCGAAGCAGTTGTTGCTGAATTGAAAAATATCGCTTCACGGTTGAATGTTCCTTATAACATTGAGCTGAATTGGAAGTGGAACGAATTTTAAAAACAAAATTATGGACGAACAACAACTCCAATCAATCGCCGCACAACTCCGGCAACCGCATGGCGATTTTGCCTTGCAGGTGGGTGAGATGATGAATACCGGCAACCTGCACATGAACCTCGGTGCGATTGAAGCCGTTAAACCGACCGCAGGAGATAACATCCTCGAGATCGGCATGGGCAATGGCTTTTTCGTCCCGAAGATTTTGTCTGTCGACGATACGATCCGGTACACAGGCTGCGATTTTTCGGAAATGATGGTGGAAGAATCGCGAAAGCGCAATGAGGCCTACGTTCAGAACGAAAGGGCGCAGTTTCTGCTTTGCAGCGCCGATGCACTTCCATTTGCAGAAGAAACGTTTGACAAAGCTTTTTCGGTGAACACGGTTTACTTCTGGGAAAATCAGCAGGCCGTGCTCGCAGAAATTCATCGCGTACTGAAACCCAAGGGACAAATTACGTTGGCCATCCGGCCGAAATCGATCATGCAGCATTACCCGTTTGTGAAATACGGGTTCAACATGTTTACGAAAGAAGATCTGATAAACCTGCTGACCGAAAATCACTTTCGTGTAACGGACGCGGTTGAGAAAGATGAACCGGAAACGGAAATCGGTGGAGTGAAATTAAAGGTGGCCATGGTGGTGGTGAGTGCGGAAAAGCAGGAGAAATAAAATATCAGCGGTAAACGGATAACCACAAACCAGTACGGATAAAAAATCATGACAAAATCACCAGGAAAACTACAGGACGGCGCCCAGTGCAACGTGATTGCAGGAACACACGCCGGAAAATCAGGAACTGTCAGAGATATAAATACGAGCAAGACGGGTCACATTACGATCACCGTTGAACAGAAAAACAGAGTCCGTTTCAAGACCCTGGCAAAGAATGTCGTTGTTGAAGCTGTTGGCAAAGCGTCCAAACCGAAAGCGTCGGTAAGCAAAGACATCCAGGCGTACAACAACGCGAAGACTAAGGCAGACAAAGCAATCTGCGTACTACTTTGCCAGGAAATCGACGCCAATCTTCCCAAGTCAGAAAATAAAATCTGGCACGCGCACCCGGTTTGGTTCCTGGATGGAAATCCGATTGTGGGATACCATAAACTGAAAGACTGCATCCGGCTGTTGTTCTGGAGTGGAGAATCATTCGAAGAAAAGGGTTTGCAGAAAGAAGGAGGATTTAAAACGGCAGGAGCACGTTACACCTCAGTGGATGAAATAAACACCAAAGACCTCAAACGCTGGCTGAAGAAGTCGATAAAAATTCAGTGGGATTATAAAAACATCGTAAAGCGAAAAGGTAAACTGGAAAGATTGAAGTGAGCGGAAACAATATACGCGTTCATTTGATCTCTTCAGAAAGCTGCCGAAACTAAAGAGCTTAGACCTTACCGCAACAAGCATCACAGAACCGGAAGCGGAAGCCCTGCAGCGTGAGCTGAAACTCCATATTCACATTATTGATTATTAACCTTGAATTTACAAGGCGCAGGAACTCCGACTGGCCGGATTTTTGTATATTTAATACACTTCACTTCACAACCGATGCGCCTCAAATTGTCTGCAAATTTTCTGACCGTCATTGTTTTCGCGATTTCATTCAATACTTTATGTGCGCAAACATCACCCTGCGACGTCATCCAGATATCGCACAATCCGGGTGCACCCCTGCTGTACAATTCCGACAGTTCAAAATACCTGGTGAATCTTCAGGACACCGCCGGCATATTCCAGATTTACGTGGCCAATGCGGGCGATACAAACCTCACGTGCATTTCACTCAATTACCCGTGGAGTTTTCTTCGTCCATGGAGCGCGCGCAATAAATTACAGGTGCAGTGGCATGAATCCGGTGATTACATCATCTGTGGAGTGGAAAAAGAATTTTACAATGAACTCCTGTTCGTTCCTTACAACATCCTGCTCGGCTGGCTGCAAAGCGGTTTGTGGATGGACATCTGGGCGGTAACACCCGACGGTAATAACTGGTATCCTCTCGTTTACACCGAAGCCGGTTTTACCGGGCCTGCATTTACGCCGGACGGAACAAAATGTGCGTACGCAGAAGGACGCGACAGCAGCAACCTGTTCGTGGATGTATTCGGCGTGTGGGATTTGCAACTCGCAGATTTTACTGTCAATTCCGGCGTGCCTTCATTGACAAACATTACCAGCATACAACCCGCCGGCGCACGCTGGATCGAACCCGGAAACTTTCACCCGGACGGACAGCAGCTTCTCATCTCTTCCGACATCGGCTTAACCAATGCGGAAGGACAGGATCAATATATTCTGAATGTGTTCACCGGCCAGATTGTCAACCTCAACAACACGCCGATGGTGTGGGATGAACACGGAATTTTTTCTCCCGACGGAAATAAAATTCTGTTCATGACTTCGTACCCGTACCAGGCCGATACGAATTCGTATCACACACTCACGATCAAAGCAGAATTCATGCTCATGAATGCAGACGGCTCGGGATTGCAACAGCTCACGCACTTCCGAGATACGGGTTACTTTGAATCGCACGCGGGAATTGCAGCAACCGGTTTCTGGACACCAGACGGCAGGCGGATCTATTGTCAAAGTCTTATCTTCCCGGATTACGAAAACTGGATCATCGATTTTTATGGTCCATGCGGAAATGTCTTTACTTCAGTAGATGAAACTCAATCAGGAACATTTGACGTGTTTCCAAATCCCGCGCAAAGCACATTGACGGTTCAATCGCCGTTTGATCTTACTGATGCAGAGATTACGATTGTCAATACGCTCGGTCAAACCGTAAAAACAATTACGGGCGTGAGTGGAAATACGGCAACTGTGAACGTTGATGATCTCTGCGGTGGAACGTATTTTATTCAGATGCGTTCCGGGGGAAATTACTCGAGCCGGATTTTTGTGAAAGAAAATTAACACGTTGCGATTCGCGATCCTCGAACGCTAAATCTTTGCGCTTTCCTCTGCGATCTCTGCGGCTTTGCGTCTATCAAAACCCATCTTCCCCAGGCTCATCGCCCTCAGGCTCTGGAAGAATTTCATTCACCGTCTCGTCGGGATGCGCCTTCTCCTCCTCCACCGCTTCCTTATGCGATTCGCTGATCAACGCAATTTTCAGCTTGCGTTTGTATTCATCCTGCAGCCACTTCACATAACTCTCCGACGTTTTGCTCAGGCACCACGTATACACGCGCACACGAAATTCGATTTCTTCTTTCAGCAAATCAGAAAGCACGAGCGCTTCTTCGAGATCAGCGCCATTCTCCAGGCAGATTTTCACATGCTGTTCCAGCGAATGTTCCATCACCTGCTTTGGACGCTCACCGGTGTTCAACGCTTTGCGATGCTCGGCCTTAACGTCGAAATCAATGACCGCAGATTTTGAAAACCGCTTCCGCAGATCTTCAGGCATCACATATTTGTAATTCCGTTCGATAGTTTCATCGTCGAGAATGTTGTTCAGGTAATGTTCCGGCGTTCTGAAAATTCCATCCCAGTCGATGGGCCCGTCCCAAAGTCCGAAGCGGTTCAGGTTGTTACCCAAATCAACGAC
>DATHKF010000100.1:0-3215 GCA_035489505.1 Bacteroidia bacterium
TTGAAGTCGAATGATTTTATTGCGATCCGGAATATTATGATTGAGAGCTTGTGACCGTCATACTTCGGCTCCGCCCAGTATGACAAACGGTTTCAAACAAGCGCTGGGTCGAAGGACGTTGTCACACTGGGCGTAGTCGAAGTGTGGCACGAGTTATGTATTAACCCAATAAATTAGTTTATGAAAAGGCTCATTTTGCTCGCTGTTCTCGCAACAACGGCATTTTCCGCTGAAGCACAGCTTAACCAGGCGTGTTATACCGATACATCGCTGGTAGACGAACTTATTTACCGCAGAGACACCGTATGGGTAATAAAGCCGGCATACCAGAAAGGTGACTGGAACCTGTATTACGATTTCGCCCTAACGAAAATCAGGTCGGAATACCACTACACGGACAAGAGCGTGAAAACCGGAACCTGGAAGGAATATTACAAGAGTGGCAAAGTGCGTTCGGAATGGGATTATAACACACCGCTGGTGCCACTTTATCCTCCGGGAAAAGAATGGTATGAAGACGGCAAGCTAAAAATTGAACGTTCACAAACGGCAGATACGCTTATTGAAATGAAGTATTTTCCGAACGGAAAATTGAGCGCGCTGAAAAAGTGGGACAAGAACGGTATGTGGACCCTACACAAAGAATGGTGCGACCAGGGCCAGTTGATGCTGGACTACAATCCTACCGCATCCTCTCCGCAACCTGTGAAAAAATACCATTGCAACGGGGAACTGCGCTCGGAGTACAACTGGTATGCGTTTGGTTATACAGGGGTGTACAAGGAATATCATTCGAACGGTAAAATTGCCGTACAGGGACAATACACTGAAAAGCCGGTAGACCAACCGGTATTCATGGCTCGCAAGACGGGTGAATGGATCTACTACGATGACAAAGGAAAAGTGACGAAGAAAGAGAAGTGGAATAACGGAAAGCTGGTTAGTACTGAAAAGTAGTTTAGAGTTTCGGGGTAAATAGTTCAGAGTTTACGTTTTCAAAAGATATGAGCGGTGGGAAATCCTGCCGCTTTTTTTGTGCTAATGCATTGCCCCTCGATTGTCTGGTAATTGTCCCTCAGTTTAAAATCATGTACTGAATGTCGCCGGAATGAAAAACGGTTGAAACCGTTTAGCAAACCTGCTGCATTCATTGCCGGGGGCTTAAGCCCCCGGCAATGAATGCAGCAGGTTATACAACCGCTTCAGCGGTTTTCCTCGACTCTTCGCAAGCAAACTGAGTCACCACCGGTCATTGAAGATGATTTGAATATTGCAGAGAAAGAAGTAATTTTCAGTAGAGAATGAACTATGACCGAATATTTATCCTACACCTTTCAGGACAGTGAAGATTTCGTCAGCACCTTCGATGAACTTCCTTTGTGGAGCGCGTCGTTCGGGTTATTGCTGCTCAAACACCTGGAGTTAAAACCCAACCTGAAAGTGATCGACATCGGTTGCGGTGCAGGTTTTCCGCTTTTCGAACTTGCTGAACGGCTGGGAAGTTCTTGTACGGTTTACGGCATTGACCCGTGGACGAATGCCACGCAAAGAGCAAAGCAGAAAATAAAAAGCTACGGACTTTCGAACGTTGAAATCATCGAAAGCTCTGCGGAAACTATTCCGTTCGAAGACAATTCCATTGACCTCGTTGTCTCCAATTTGGGAATCAACAACTTCGAAAATCCACCGGTTGTTTTCAAAGCATGCCACCGCGTTTTGAAACCGGGTGGCAAACTCGCCTTGACAACGAACCTCAATGGTCACTGGAAAGAATTTTACGCCATTTTTTATTCAACGCTGAAGGAACTGAACAAAGTAAATTTCCTTCCGGCGTTGCAGCACGATGAAACTCGCCGCGGAACCGTTGAAAGCACGTCAAAATTATTTACGGAGAATGGATTCAAAGTCGCGCGGCACTATGAAGAAAGTTTCTCCATGCGTTTTTTGGATGGAAGCGCTTTCCTGAACCATCATTTTGTCAAACTGGGATGGTTAACTGCCTGGATGAAAATTTTTCCGAAGGAAGAACTGAATGAAATTTTCGCAGCACGTGAAAAGAATTTAAATGCCTGGGCAGAAAAAAACAACGGACTTACGCTGACTGTTCCCATGGCTTATGTAGAAGGAATTAAAATCTGATCACATCATGAAAAACTTCTTCTGTTTCACGCTGATTGCCCTCGCTCTTGTTTCATGCGGCACGTCCGAAGGATCACACCAGGATGCAGGAACGGATTCAATCAATCCGGTTGCATTGTTCACGTTATCCGATGCGGAGAAAATTCTTGGACAACCTGCGGCTTTAACCGACAGTGGATGGACCCGCGACGGAAATATTTCGACGTATCGCAGCACGTACACGGGAAACAACAAAGATCAAAACGGAAAGCTCAGTGTGCTATACTGTCTCTTTGAGCAACACGTCAGCGATTCGTCGGCGAAACAAACGTACGCTGCAATCCTGAAAGCCAACGCGGATCATGAAGGCATTGAAGAACGTGGTGATCTCGGAGATGAAGCATATTTTCACAGCGACAAAGAAAACTTTTGTTTTATTTTTATCCGCAAAGGCAACCGATTGATACGGATGAAAGTGAATAAGCTCACCGATATCACCTCGCTCGATGAATTCAACCGTGTTGCCGAAAAAATTGTCTCCCAGATCTGAACGGCAAGACTTCCGCACAACGCGTATGATTTCATAAACACAAGACGATGACATTACCCACCTGGCTTGCATACACCATTTTCATTGTTCTGTCGCTGGCAGTCTCTGTCTCCCTATCGGTGTTTGCTGCGCGAAAAATGAAACACGTGGATGCCGAACGTGTGGGCTTTGGCCTCAAAGTGCTCGCCTTCTCCTGTGTTTTTTCCGGGATAATCCTGGGGTGGTTCTGCTGGTCAAAATTTACCACCACAGTGATCGAGATCAGCCCGATCGATGAAGGTGCGTGTACCGTAGTTGGTTCAGGCGATTATGTATCCAGCGACGGACAAATCGTTCCTGTCGATTACAGCGAACAAGATGTATACGTGATCAACATTGGAAACGACACATTGATCCGGGAATGCATAGGCTATGGACTCGTGTTCAACACTGGAGAAAACAAGGAACTGATCGCACCGCATTCGTTCATGATCTGTAAACACCCTCCTGATTATTATCCCTGGGAGCAAACTCCCGATCAGATCAGCGTCCCTAAGGGCGGTATACG
>DATHKF010000101.1:0-2704 GCA_035489505.1 Bacteroidia bacterium
CAATCCATTGTACACATTCACATCGTCTACATAGATGTAACCCTTTTCATTGAATGCACCGGAATTGTTCGGTGGTGCAAGTCCGCCAATCTGTACCTGGTCAAATGTGTTTCCACCAGTAGGAATCCAATCTGTTTCTACGTAGTACCATTGGCACGACTGGAAGATGGTCGTACTGCTGGTCACATCACAGTCGATGTAATGCATAATAAAATTGTGCTGACTTTCATCTGTGTCGACCATCAATATACCGATACGCGTATCGCGGGTTACTCCGCGCGGACTAAACCAGAAGCTGACTTTGACAAGACTGTTTGCATACGTACGACGCGAAAGCTCGTTGCGCATATTTTCCGTTGAGCCAAAGCCGCCGTAGAAAAGCGATGCATCGTGCGTAGCCAGTTTAGGTTGCGCATTGTATACATCGTCATTGCTTCCGGTTTCAAAATTGCACGGACCGCTGAGTGCACCGGCGAGCGTTTGCGTGGTAAACCAGTCGGGTGTATTGTCGGATGAACCTCGTATCCAATGCGAACAAAATCCATCGAGTTGATCGTGCCCGGTTGGATACCCGATTCCGTTTTCGAAGCCACCGTTTTGTGCAATCTGGTCGGTTGTGGATTGGGCATAGATTTCCAGGGACGACAATAACGTCGTCAGAATTAAAACAGGAATTTTCATGTTTTATATTTTTACGTTGAATGTTAGACCCACACTATGAAGCGGCGGGAAGGTGCTGGAAATAATTCGTTCGTTGAATGAATGCAGGTTCAGTCCGGCGAGATATTGTATGCCTACACTGCAGACTGATCCCAGTTGCCAGTTCGCTCTGACTGCAGCCCAGAACAGGATGTTTGTTTTGTCCGTGGTAATTCTTGGATCCGGATCTTTTTCAATATGGCCATCAGCGAAGGTGTACTTTTCCGAATCGTAAACCCGGAACTGGAAATCAGAGCCGAGTGCCAATGACCAGTTGAATTTCTCATTGAACCAAAACCATTTGGACACACCGATCGATGGCGACAAATACAGGAATGTGTACGTCATGCTTTTGACAAACGGCTCACCGGAGTAATCGTCATTCAGGCGGTTCCAACCGACATCGCACAGTTTAACTCCGCCAAGGATTCCGAAGCCACCGGCGCTAACCCGTTCAACCTGCACGCCGGCGGACCATCGGAATTTATTGACGTAACGGAAATTATGGATACCTGTGAAGTCAATGTTGTGATACTGCGTGTTCTGCACATCGTAGGACAATGAAAGACCAACCTGGAAAAACTTTGTCCGCGAATTTTCCTGCGCACTCACCCCAACAGCAGACGCAATAAGCAGCGTTGCTGCAAGAATTACTTTGAATGTGGTTGGAGTTGAGTGCATAGCGTAATTGTTTTTCAGGTTGAGCGGAAATCAATCCTTCCGGAGTTCTTCGATTTCCTTTTTCATTTGTTCGTTCTGTTGCTGCAGCTGGATCATGTACAGCGTTAACTCTTCTATTTTCGCGAGGAGCATCACGTCGTTCTGCGCGAGATCAGTTCCTTCATTCTGAACCTCCTGTTGCGATGGAACTCCCGGAAGATGTCCGTTGGCTTTCACGTATTGATTCACGGAATCAAGTGGCATGAGATAATACGTGGGCGCGAAAACAGAATCTGCCCAGCTGTTCATGGAGACATGAATGCTTTTGCAGACAACACCACCGTTCACAGTAAGCATGGTCGATGGCAAGTCGAAGGGACTTCCGACCTGCGTTTGATTTCCAATAACAACCCGGCCATCTCCGCGGATTAAAAATTTTGTGTTGTCTTCAATCTGCTGATCGGTTATTGTTTGATCGGCACCTCCTGTGGATGTAATACTGATCACACGCAGCCCGCCATTGATATCGCTCAACAGCAGAGAAGCTCCGTTGTTCGCAAAATCATTTCCGGTTGTCCATTGATTCGGGCCGACTCTTGAAATGTTGAAACCGATGTACGACGTGCCGGGAATTGTCCCTGTACTTTCGGCACTTCCCATGGCAACTTTCCGGAATGTTTCACCTACCTGGAACTCGGCCTGCGGATTCGCCGTACCTATTCCAACTCTACCCACGGTTCCCGTTCCACCCGCCGGACCAACAAATACCGTTGGCCTGTCGCTGTTGAATCCGAGCATGAACGAGTTCGGAATGGTGTTGATCAATCCCGCACCACCGATAATTCCCGAACCCATCGCAATGCTGTAACTCGCCGCACTCGACACCGCTACTTTGCTGCCGAGTGCAAGCGAGTACAAACCCAACCCATTCGATGTGGAATTCCCGATCGCTAAACCTTTCACGAGCGTATTCGTACTCGGGAACATCCGGTTGCCCCAGAAGAGGATGGTGCTGTCGCCGAGACGTACTACAGAATCGCCGGGCAGCGGACGAATACGTCCTACATATACGTCGTCGTTGAAACGCACCTGGCCGGTCACATCGAGTTTGTATTGCGGATTGAATGTTCCGATTCCAACATTGCCGCCGGTTCCTGCATGCAGCAACGTGTTTCCGTTGTAACCCACGCGGCTCTGAATGCGGAGATCGCCGTTGGAGGTATACATTTCGTTGAACCCTCCGGCCGACATGTGCATCGTGCTGTTCAACGAAAACATGTTGTTCGCCTTCATCGTATCTGCCAGCAGTTTATTCGTGAGAATAACACCGGTGGCGTATACTGTT
>DATHKF010000102.1:0-3190 GCA_035489505.1 Bacteroidia bacterium
ACGGTAACCAAGGGAGGAAAGAAATATACCGTGAAAAATAAGGACACACCATACGGCATAGCTCTGAACGAATACGGTCCCGGCTATACAGAATACGTTCAGAGCCTGTTTGAACCAACCACGAAAGTAAAATTTAAACCAGGCGCAACGGTCATATTGCCGCATATCAGGGTGCTTGGAAAAGTTCCGTCCACTAACACATTGGGCGCTTCGCTGAACCTGGTAAAAACAGGGGAGGCGGGTAGTGTACCGGCACAGGCTACGCCTTCAGTTCCGGAGCCGGGTTCCGGAGTTACGATTGGTTATGGTTATGATATGAAAATGCGGACACAGGCGAGCGTTCAGGCTGACCTGATCGCTTCCGGGTTTCCGAAGGGCTACATAGATGATGTCAAGACAGGAGCGGGTAAAGAGCAGGGATGGATAGATGACAATGTAACCGCAGCCAACAAGGCAAAATGGGCCGATCATGAAGCCGATCCGCTGGTTCAAAAGGCAATCGTTAAATTACTCGAGGATGTTTCTTATCCAGCATCTATGCAGGAGGCTATGCGCAGGATGGACGAATATGAGCGGGACTACCAGAAGAAGAAAACGGGTCAGTTAGTTGGAGATTCAAAAATTCCTTTTGATACGCTCGATCCGATTATTATTGACATTACAACAGACCTGATGTTTGGTGGACAGATGGTGAAAAGCACGTGGGAATGGATACGCGAGTCGGTATTGAAGAATGACGTAGGCGCGTTTACTGAGAAAATGCTGGACGATAAAATGATTGGTCGAACAAGAACAGGTGGCCGGTTATACAAGAGGTTCAATCAGCGCATGAACCACATGGTCACCCGGCAGATTGAAAGGTTGAATGGCTACCTGGCTAAATCCAAAAAGAAACTTACTGCTGCGGAGCAAAAAACGGTGACAGATATTGAAGCATTGGTTGCTCTCCAGGATCCGAAAGGCGTGGATAAGAAGAATCAGCCTCAGACCACTGCTTTACAAACCGATCTTCCAGCACAGCAGAAAGAACTCAGCAAATTACTTGTGAAATACAAAATATAACACTCACGCGTCACTTTACCGACTCAATCGTTTTCCAGGTTTCCACTTGGAGACTGATAGCCTGGTCATCCATGAAAAAAACAGTATCTGTTACATCCCCTCTGTCAATGAAGTTACTGAGCAGGCAACAGTGCCGCGCATAACACAGGTATCTTTGGCGGGCCACATAATCGTTGCGATCAGCTGCACCATTGTATTTTTCAGTTTCCGTATACCGCAGCTGTTGTGTTGGGTCATCGTATGTTATTTCCAGTGTGCGCGCAATGGATTCAGGTGAATCAGTCATCATGCAGGAGTCTGACCAATAAAGTTCAATGCTGATGTTGACTTCAGGAGCAAAACTGTTTTCAAAAATGGCCAGGTAATTTTCACCTGCAGACGCGCCGCCATAGCAAGGTTTTTCATACGGCGATTTGAGAAAAACATACGGCCCGGATTTTTCCATCCCACTAAAAAATTGAGGAACTTCGGTATGTACATTCTGTATACTGTCGGCCAGTTCCCAATGATCACTCACGTAAACAAGCAACAGGTAAAATTGACGGTAAACGCGTTCGGTACCTGACACGGCAATTCCCTGCAGGGAAACAAAACAAAGAGAGTCCTTCACATTGGAAAAAAATAATGGCGGTTGGCATCGGACATCAATGGCATTTTCATCGGGTGTAATTCCCGGCAAGGCCAGGGTATAACTCAGGTTTCCGTTCACCACATTTCGGGTTGAATCATGAGGCTCCACAAACGTGGTGTCAAAAACCAGGTTTAGAAGTACCGCATCATTGAGGGAATAAATTTTTAAAGAATCTTCTGTTCCGTAATGTGTGGAATCTTCAGGGTCATGCGTCCCGCAATTTGGTAAAAACGGAAACAGGAATGCAAAAAAAATAACAAAAGCATCAGGTGTCTTCATTTCCATGTGTTCATCAGGTCCGCGTACCAGGATTGAATCTCTAATTTACCTAAATGCATTGTCGTTCATCACTGAAAAGGATGAGTGTGGGTAAATTTCTTTCAGCTGCAAAATCTGTTCACAATTACGGATCGTGTTGTTCCGCTAATGCCCGACCTTGAAACCGGATTTCCATCCTGTGAAAAAAATACCTGCCGGATAAATTTTTTTGATTGGAAATCAAGGAGTTAAAATGCGCATTTCCTGCCAACCTCGCGATATTTGCACACCGAATTGTCCGTGGAAATGTGAATATTCTGAACGAACTTTATAGAAGATAGATTGCACGTTTTAACCTTGCACACTTTATTGTCATGGGAGATCATTCCATAAAAAGTACGCGCGCGGGAATTCATCGTCAACACGACGACTGGGATGACGTGCACAATCAGATGCTGGAAGTTCAGCGAAAAGGATTGATTCAAAAAAAATCCCTGTCCGTGAGCGATCCGGAAGATGCTGATGAACAAGAGGCAGATACAGTAGCGCGAAAAGTGGTTAGCGGAGAGCCTGCGGCTATTCAGGGGAATGGCGCAGCCATCAGCCGCAAAGGAGAAGGCGAAGCGGAAACTACACCTGAATTCCAGTCCAGGCTGGAAGGCAGTAAGGGAAAGGGCGAATCACTACCCGGGGAGATACAGCAGGAAATGGGAAGCAAGATGGGCGCCGATTTCAGTAATGTGAAAGTGCATACCGGAAGCGAAGCGAACGCCATGAACAACGATGTAAACGCCAAAGCGTTTGCCCACAACAGCGATATTTATTTCAGCAGCGGAGCGTACGATGCGCAATCATCGTCGGGAAAGGAATTGATTGCACACGAGCTTGTGCACACCGTACAGCAATCGCAATCGGGCGACCGTACCATCCAGCGGCAGCCACCGGGGAAAAAACTGACCAAACCAAAACCTGCAGCGAAGAGCCGGGTTGTAAAACTGGTGGAAGCTGAGCTCAAGAAGGAAAAAATCGACACGAAACGATTGCTGGAGCTGATCGGTGAATATTCCACCACAGACATTCACGATCACATGGAAAGTACCATGAAGCTGATTAAGAAGAAGGTCGATGAGAAAGTACTCACGGACAAAGTATACATCGATGCGTACATCATCTTCCAGGATAATTACTGGCTCGACAACAGCGATGAAACGCAGGCCCGTACAAAGTGGCAGAAAGATA
>DATHKF010000103.1:0-2091 GCA_035489505.1 Bacteroidia bacterium
AGACCATGCACTCACGAACACATCGGCATCATCTACATCGCAGGAATGTACGAATGCGTGAGCCTGTTTGCCGTTGAGTTGCTCGAGATAAGCGGGAATATTGAATTTCTCTGTTGCGCCGAGCACAAGATCAACACCTTCGATGGCGGCGATCTCCTGCGGTTTCAGTTGGGCATAGCAGCCGATGATGGCGATACACGCTTCGGGCGACACAGCAAGCACATCGCGCACAATCTTGCGGCATTCACGATCTGCATTTTCGGTCACTGAACAGGTGTTGATCACGAAAAGATCAGCGCCTTCATGAAAATCACGGCGTGCAAAGCCATGCTCCTTCAATTGACGTGCAATTGCGGAGGTTTCTGAGAAGTTGAGCTTACAGCCTAAAGTGTGGAAGGCTACGGTCTTTTCCATGCGAGTGCAAAGTTAAGGTTTTGGAGAGATCATTTGGGCTCTTTTAACCAACAGTAACATAGGCAAAGGCGATCTACCGTCATCGCGAGCTTGCGAAGCGATCCCATGTTGCGGACACGGACATGAGACAGCTTCGTTCCTCGCAGTGACCGGGTCGCCTTTGCCTATGTTTCTATGCGATGATTTTTCCCTGTTGAAAACCTTGTGTAAAAACGTTTTTTAACAAACAAATCTCCCCACCCGATTCTTGGTAAACTTGTTCTGCCAGAATCATCGCTATGAAACGAATCCAGATTACGCTTTTTGTCCTCACAGTTATCCTCGCAGGTGTGGCGTCGTGTGGTCCCGGAAATGATGAGCACGACAACCGGCAGGTGTTTCGTTTCAACGAGTTGGGAGATGTTACTTCGCTTGATCCGGTGATGTCGGGTTCATTCGAGAACAACTGGGCCGCGAACCAGATTTACAACGGCCTGTTGGAGATGGATGATAAACTGAACGTGCAGGACTGCATTGCTACCCAATGGAACATCAGCGATGACGGACTGACGTATTCGTTCACGTTGCGGCAGGATGTTTTTTTTCACGACGATCCGCAGTTTCCCGGAGGCAAAGGACGGAAAGTGACTGCTTCAGATTTCGTTTACAGCTTTACGCGGTTGTTTGATAAGAAAATTTCAAACGCGTCTACGCTGGTCGATGTGATTGATTATGATGAATCCGGTAATCACCCGGGATTTGAAGCCACGAGTGATTCGACGCTGATCATTCACCTGCGCAGACCGTTCAACCCGTTTCTCGGAATACTTACCATGAAATATTTTTCGGTTGTTCCGAAGGAAGTTGTCCGGTTTTACGGTGAGGAATTTAAATCTCATCCTGTTGGTACAGGACCATTCCGGTTGAAAACATGGCAGGAAGACAACCGCCTGGATCTCGAGCGGAATCCTGTGTATTTCAAGAAGGACGAGAATGGAAAACAGCTGCCTTATCTCGATATTGTTTCGGTGAGTTTCATTGACGATCCGGATGCGGCATTTCTCCAGTTTCTTTCCGGTGATCTCGATATGCTTTCGGGAATTGATGCAATCAACAAAGAAAAAACGATGCAGTCGGACGGGCAATTGAAACCCGATATGGCGAAGAATTATGTTTTGCAGAGTGCTGAATTTCTGAAAACAGATTACCTGGGAATCAATATCGATCCGAAGAGTAACCTGATGCAGAGCAATCCACTGCAATTGAAACTGGTCCGGCAGGCGATCAATTACGCGATCGACCGCGAGCAGATCGTTCGTTTCCGGAGGAACAACCTGGGCACTGCAGCAACAAGCGGTTTTATTCCGCCAAGCATGCACGCGTATGATCCTTCGAAGCTGAAAGGCTATTCGTACGATCCCGACAAAGCGCGTGAGTTGCTGGACATGGCGCATTTTCCGGGAGGAAAGGGATTGCCAACGATCACGATCACCACAACGAGCACGTACCTGGATATTGCTGAAGAGATCAGTCACCAGTTGAACGAGATCGGGATTCCGGCCAAGATTGACATTATGATTCCGAACACATTCACGGAGGCGGTTGCTGAGGGAAAAGTGATGTGTTTCCGTAAATCGTGGATTGGCGATTATCCTGATCCTGAAAATTTCATGTCGCTGTTCTACAGCAAGTATTGGA
>DATHKF010000104.1:0-4311 GCA_035489505.1 Bacteroidia bacterium
ATGAATTTCACCAAATCCGGATGCGCTGGAATATCACGCGCGCATTTTCGTTTCTCACCGAATACAAAAACGGTGTGAAGTCGAATTCGTCGCAGTTTTTCTCCACGCGCAATTACCGGATCACGTACTTCGAAGCAGAACCGCGGATCAGCTACCAGCCGGGAACAACGTTCCGCGTGAGTTTGATTTACCGGTATTCGGAAAAGAAAAATCTCGCTGATCTCGGTGGAGAAAACACGGTGCTTCAGAAAATGGGCATCGAATTGCGTTTGACGAAAGCTTCGAAGGGCGGACTTACGGCGGAGTTCAATTACTTCCGCATTGCATACGATGGAACGGTGAGTTCAACCATCGGTTACGAAATGCTTGAAGGATTAAAGCCCGGAGAAAATTTCACATGGAAAGCCGGATGGCAGCAAAGCTTAGGTGCGAGCCTGCAATTGACGCTTGGTTACGAAGGAAGAAAAACGCCGGATAACAAACCGATACATACGGGAACGGCGCAGGTGCGGGCGATGTTTTAAACAGGTGTAACCCTAAAAGGGTTTAGAACCCTTTCAGGGTTACACCTGTCCCCAACATCACCTCATCCGACCAAACCTGGTACGAATACATTCCCGCAGCCAAGCCCGTCAAT
Source organism: Bacteroidia bacterium (assembly GCA_035489505.1). Lineage (GTDB taxonomy): Bacteria > Bacteroidota > Bacteroidia > Palsa-965 > Palsa-965. Next base: position 638 of record DATHKF010000104.1, read on the forward strand.
GAAACACGACCATCGCGCGGAACCTGGATTTCCATTACCGTTTCTCCCAGCGTATTTACCAGTGTGAAACGCGCGTCCGGATTCATCGTTCCGTTAGCAAATGAAATCGTGATCACGTCGTTCGCCGGATTTGGAAAAACAGACACCTGCGAAAAAGGCGAAGCTGTTGTTTCCACCGAAAGCGGCATCTGCCGTTTCCTGATCTCACCCGTCATGCTGTTGATCACGTAGCAGTCGCCATCAGGAGTAAGATACACGCCGTTGCTGTTGTTCATGCCCAGCTGCTCAAGCGTCCAGTTTTGTCCGTAGTCTGATGACCACCGGATCGTGCTCAAACCGAAAACCGAAGCGCAGAATTGTTCGTGTGCATCCATGTGATTTCCGTAATAACTGTCTACACTCTGAAAGGAAATTCCACCGTCAATTGTTTGCCAGATTCCGGAAGTCATGCCCAGGTAATAACCGGTGTCTGCATTGATAAAAGCAATGGCTGCACCGATGTACATAGAAAGATTACCGTTCACGCGAAACCACGTTGCGCCTGCATCGGATGATTTCTCGAGGTAAAATCCGTTTCCAATATACACGGTAGATGCATCAGCCACGTCGAACGAACCCTGACCGAATAACGTATCCATCACTACGGAATACGTAGCGCCGTAATCGTCAAAGGAGCGAAAGTGGCTGTCGTTGTTCATGTAAAAACCGCTGCTGTCGCTGATCACATCCAACCCGATGGTGCCGTAGCTCGCATCGAGAGTGTGAACGGTCACGGTCGCGAAAGCGTCATCGGTATACACCATCACACCCGGTGTGCCGCCTGCGCTTACATAGCCGGATGTAGCGGAGCACATAGCGATCTGGCTGAAAGATGCAAGCGGCAGAGCAATCTCTGTCCAGTTCAAACCGCCATCCGTGGTTTTGAGTATGAAACGGCTTCCACTGTTGTAATACCCCAGCACAAATCCATCCTGCGCAGTTGGGAAATCTGCATCGATATAAATTTTTGATGGGTCGGTGTAAACCGCGTTCCATTGCGCAGAAAGTGTAATCACCGTCATGCACGCGATAAAAAGAGTTACTATTTTTTTCATGATTTCATCTATTTGCCATTACAAAAGTAGACTGTTGCTTTCCCGGGTATACGGCAATTCCGGTTGCATTTCGGGAACTTCAAGCGTGGTGTAACCCTGAAAGCGTTTAGAACCCTTTCAGGGTTACACCCGTTCCCAACATCACTCCATCAGACCAAACCTGGTAGCTATACATTCCCGCTGCCAAACCGGTCAATGAAATTCGTCCATCGCGCGGAACCTGTATTTCCATCACTGTTTCTCCCAACGTATTTACCAGCGTGAAACGTGCATCCGCATCAATCGTTTCACCTGCCAATGAAATCGTGATCACGTCATTCGCCGGATTTGGAAAAACAGACAGTTGTGCGAAAGATGTAACATCAACATCAAGCGCCACCTGCCGTTTCCGGATCTCACCGGTCATGCTGCTGACCACGTAACAATCGCCACCCGGAGCGATATAGACGCCACTGCTATAAGGCATTCCGAGAAATTCGGTGGCCCAGGTTTGTCCATAATCAGATGACCATCTGATGCTGTTCCAACCGGAAATGGAAGCGCAACAGGATCCGTTGGCGTCGATCCAGGTCCCGGGATAATTAATTACGTTCTGGAAGGAAAGTCCGCCGTCCATGGTTCTCCAGATTCCGTAGCTGGCCCCGATGTAATATCCGGTGTCTGAATTAGCGAAAACTATTCCCTGGTCGATGTAATCGGGTAAGCCATCGTTCACGGAAAACCAGCTTGCCCCTGCATCAATACTTTTTACGAGTTGAACTCCGTTGCTGACATACACTGTTAACGGATCTGCCACGCAGAACATTCCGGTTCCCGTTAGTGTATCCATCACCGGAGAAAAAGTTGCGCCGTATTGATCAAAAGAACGAAAGCGGCTGCTGTTGTTCATGAAGAAACCGCTGCTGTCGCTGAGAATGTCCAGTCCCATGGTTTCAAAACTCATATCCAGTGAATGGGAAACCGTGCTGGCGAAACCGTCATTCGTGTACACCAAAATACCGGGTGTGCCGCCGGTGCTTATATAACCGGATGTGGCCGAGTACATAGCGATTTGATTGAAGAATCCTGTGGGCAATCCGCTTTCCATCCAGCTCACACCGCCATCTGTGGTTTTGAGCATGAACCGGCTTCCGTTGCTGTAATGCCCGAGTACAAATCCATCCTGTGCAGTAGGGAAATCTGCATCGTCGAATACCTTGCCGCCACCCGTGTACACCGTACTCCATTGTGCGGAAAGTGTGAGCGCAGTAAAAATTGCGAAATAAAGCGTTGCTATTTTTTTCATGATTCCATGTATTTGCCACTACAAAGGTAGATCGTGGCGTTCCCGTGCCGATGACAATTCCGGTTGCATCCCCGGAACTTCAAATGGCATATTCTTTAAAGGTCAACCGGGAGTAGAGGCCCAATAATTACCGGATGTGTCATCCCGATATTTAACGGTAAAAAAATGACAGGTGAATCGTTGATCGTGTTTTTCGCGCGTTCAGTCCTTCGTATCTTAGCAAAGACATGACGAAGAAAAAAGCGCTTTCCGATCTTGCATTGCTGATCCGTTCCATGAGTAAAGCGGAGAAAAGGGCATTCCGCCTGGAGAGTTCGCTGTACAGGACCACCGACGATTCCCCGAAAAATTATCTCCGCATTTACGATGAACTTTCTCGCCAGGCCGATGCAAAGACCGACGCAAAACCCGGCGACCAGGAATACCTGTTCACGCTACTGATTGATTCGCTCGGACAACAGCAACGAAAGTCTTCACTTGAAATTGATCTCCGCGACCAGCTTTCTTCCGTAGCTGTGATGCACCGGCGCGGGCTGGATAAAAAAGCGATGCGTCTCCTGGATAAATTGCTGCAGCTGTCGTGGGAATCCAACTCCTGGGAATTCGGTTTGGAAGTTACCACGGTACACATGCAATTGCTTACGAACCTCGAGGACATGGATACTTTTCGCCATATCGTTGAGGAACGAAAAAAATTGCTCGATGCACTCGCTGTTTTCCACCAGTACGATGAGCTCGTGGTGGAACTTTTTTCGGTGATACGGACACATGACCATACCGGAATACCCGGCTTCCTGAAAAACGTTTTGAAAACAAAACCACCGGCAGATGTCCGCTCACAGATAAGCCGTCATCACCTGTTGGCTCACGGATATCTTGTGCTGCACGATTTCGATTCGACCGAAAAACATCACGACCGCATTCAACAGCTGTTCGAAGAGCACCCGCTTTTCCTGCGCATGCGTACGCTGCAGTACATCATGAGTGTGCTCAACAGTGGAATTCTCGCATGGCACGCGCGAAAAATCAATCGCATGAAAGAAGCGCTCAATCGTTTGGACCAGCTTCCGAAAATTGTTGGTGCCCTCCAGGCGTCAGACCGTGAGCGGATCACGCGTTACCGGCTGGATCTGGCGTTGCGTTGTCACCTTCTGGAAAATGAACCGCGGTTGAATCTTCCACTGGTTCTCGAGATCAACAACGCATTGACGCGCGACATGCAAATGGAACCACACCGCGCAAATTACCTGCGCTACTTCCTGGCTTTATCGTTTTATTACTGCGACCGCAACAAG
>DATHKF010000105.1:0-5594 GCA_035489505.1 Bacteroidia bacterium
TCGTTTTTCTGGTCGGGGCGGTACCATACCGACATGAATTCGCGCGATACACTCGCCACCGAACTCAACGTGCTCGCCGATTTCGATCCGATCGTTCCGGAGAACTGCCGCGAAGTCGATTTTCTCATGCTCGGCAATCTCATGCCTGCTGTACAGCAGAAAGTAATTGCGCAGCTGAAGAAGCGTCCGAAGTTAATTGTGCTCGACACCATGAATTTCTGGATGGACACCGCGCACGATGATCTCGTGAAAACAATTGCGCAGGTCGATGTACTTACGATCAACGACGGAGAAGCGCGCCAGCTTTCCGGAGAATATTCGCTCGTGAAAGCCGCGCAGAAAATTCTTGCGATGGGACCGAAAGTACTCATCATCAAAAAAGGTGAACACGGTGCGTTGCTGTTCAACAAAGAACAGGTGTTCTTCGCTCCTGCCCTGCCATTGGAAGATGTATTCGATCCAACCGGCGCAGGCGACAGTTTCGCCGGAGGATTTATCGGCTACCTGGCAGAAACAAAAGATATTTCCTTTGAGAACATGAAACGCGCCATCATCTTCGGATCGGCGATGGCTTCATTCACGGTGGAGAAATTTGGCGTTGAACGTCTTGTTGGATTAACACAAGACCAGGTTGACGAACGCGTGCAGGAGTTTATTGATTTGGTGCAGTTTGATATTTCGCTTGTCTGACCTCGGCGAGTTTGTCCAGAGCGAAGTCGAAGGGCTCGGTCTGACAAGTAGTTTCAATCATAAACTTTCTGTATACAACGATTCTCTGCCTCTCGTAACACGACTGTGGATAGAGTCCACTTGTCAGACCGAGCGGAGCCGAGGTGTGACATAGGCGGAGCCGAGGTGACAAGCACATCGGCAATCAACGAATCGGCCATCAACTAATCAAACCAGCCCGTTCTTAATCGCATACATCACAATCCCCGCGGTATTCTTCGCTTTGATCTTCTCAAGAATATTTTCGCGGTGACCATCGATCGTACGCACGCTTAAGCAAAGCTTCTCGGCAATTTCGCGGTTCGTGTGTTCTTTGCAAACCAGCTGCACAATCTGCAGTTCGCGTTCGGTGAGCTGAACCCGGTTGAAACTTGGCTTGATCCTGTTTCCACGGATGAGTCCATGCACCATGGCTTTCGATACGCGGTCGTTGAAGTAATACCCGTTTTCAACAACGGCGTAGATCGCATCTACGAGTGTTTCGATCGGATCGTCTTTGAGCAGAAACCCGTGAGCGCCTTTTTCCACGAGATGAAGAATAATGGCTTCTTCATTGTGCATGGTGAGAATGAGAATTTTCATTCCCGGGTATTTCTTCACCAGGTATTCCGTTGTTTCTACGCCATCCATTTCGGGCATTTCGAGATCAAGAAAAACCACGTCGGGTGTTTTCAGTTTTAATTTCTCTATGAGTTCTTTCCCGTTTTCCGCTTCTGCTACAACACTCAGTTCTTCAAATTCTCCAATGAGCGAAATCAGGCCCTTGCGGAAAAGATGCTGGTCATCAGCAACTGCTATTTTTATTTTTTTCATGTTGTGAATGGTACTTCGATTACAACTTCTGATTCCTTGTTTCCTTTATTGAGGTATTGGATAGATGCTTTGATCAATTGAATCCGGCTCTGTATACTCTTTAAACCGATGCCTTGTTGCGTTTGTGATAATTTTGTTACGGCTTCGTTGGTAATTCCCAACCCATCGTGCGAAATAACCACAGTAACCACGCTTTCGTTTGAGCGGATCACGACGCGGATGGTGGAAGCCTGCGAGTGTTTCAGCATATTGTTGATCACTTCGCGGATCACGCGGTACAGTTGCAGTTCCACTTTCGACGAAAGCCTTTTTTCCGTTGTATCGATCGAAAGCTCCACGTGTACCTGCGCCGAAGCATTGATCTGCCTGCAAAGTTCGGCTACGCCTTTTTCAAGGCCCAGCTTCACGAGCGTAGGCGGCATGAGGTCCTGCGAAATTCCGCGGATGGTTTGAATGGTTTCATCCATCATGCCCATGCTTTCACGGATGATATTGTCGGCAAGCTCTTTGTCGTTCGGGTTCCTGGAAAGCTTCGTGAGATGCAGTTTGATCACGTTCAGCAGCGTGCCTACATCATCGTGAATATTTTTCGCAATCTTTTCGCGTTCCTGTTCGGCCACTTCCAGCGTCGCATCGAGCAAATCGCGCTGGTGACGGTTTTCAGCAAGCTGTATCTGGTTCTGTTGGGCCAGAACTTTTTTCTGGTAGGCCACAACGAACAAGATGACCGAGACTGCAAGTACTACCATCCCGAGGCTTCCCATCAGGATCAGAAGTTCTACTGAGATTGTGCTTTGACCTTCCAAAATCCAATGGCGATTAAACTATAAAACAATATGCTGAGTACAGAGTTAATTGCCCAGAGCTTGTTGAAAGAATCCGGGGTATGCAATAGTAGATGATTGCTGAACACGAACAGAAAAAGGTTGCCGGAAAAGTAGAGTATGATCGCGGTGATCATCCAGAACCGCGACGCAGAAAGAATATTGAGATAAGTTGTATCCTTCATCAACAGGAAAAAAGCAATGATGGAATACAGGATAAAAACGATCGACTCCACAGCAATGGAAATACTGTCCATAGACATGATTCCCTGGAAGAGCGCATCGAATATGGCTACCGCTGTAAAGAGCACGATCATCACCTTCATGCCCACTTTCAGGCTTTTGAGATTGACGATATAAATGAAAAAGAAACTCAGGAGTATAAATTCCAGGATCGTGTAGATGCGCAGAAAATAGGCGGTATTGAAATGCTGATTCCTGAAAAAGTACGAGATATTGTCTGTGACCATCGCCACGATCATCAACGCGAAAACACACCTGGCCGCAACGGAAAGATGGCGGAGGCGTATAACCCCGATCAGTATGGGAATAATCACGTAACAGGCCGAAACCTTCGATAGTAATACGTAAACGGAATTATCCTGTGCAGGCACGAAAAGTAATGGGTTTGTTGGTTTGACCAGTACGAAGATATAATTCTCTGCCTGTTGATTGGGCAAAAAAAAAGGACGGATCACGCCGCCCTTTTTAATTTAGTCCGATTCCGGCGGGGTTAACCGTTCAGCGGACTTGAGTTGTGATCGCAGTACGTTGGACAAGGGAAAGACCGCTCAGCCAGAATTCCATTATACATGTCATTCTCGCTCGCGTTTACTCCTGTAATAATGAGTTGCTTCTGACCCTTCTCGTCAAGCGCATAATAAATGCGAATGCCCACGCAGCCAGTCTGTGCGAAAATGTCTTGAATAATGTTCTTACCAAAATAGTGGGCCTTGGTCTGATCAGGGTTTTCCTCCCGGTAATTTTCGGTCCATACAGCGGCCGTTTCCAATGAAATCTGTTCTGCTTCGTCTCCGTTAAAAGCCATAAATGATAGGGTTTAAGTGTTGAACAATGCGTTTTATTAAAAATAACAATTCCCCGCAATTTACTATGTAAAGTGTTTGTGACCTAAAAAATAAGTTCAAACAGATCAGGCGTTTAACCCGATTTTCTATCTACACATTGGGTGAATTTACGGTGTACAACAGGTGTTTCTACGGGTACATAAAAACAGGGTTTTTCGCTCTTGTAATCCAATACTGCCCAAACTAATTTTGAGGCACGATGTTAACAGGAACACACTTGCGAAGCAACGAACACCTGCGTGGAAAGACAATCAACATTCATGAACCCCGTGATGTTGAGTATTGGGCCTCGGTGCTGAAATGCGCCAAACAGGACCTGATTCATGCCGTTTTAAAGATCGGACATTCTGCAAAAATGGTTGACGACTTCCTTATTCTCAATCGTCGAAAGAAGACCCCCAATGGCCAATAGAAGTATGTACGGTCACGCCTTCAGCTCAAGCCTTGTGCAATTGATCTGGGAAAAGGCGGAACCCATTACAGGAGAAGATCCACGATACGTGCGCAAAGATTTGTGCGGAGCAATTATCCGCCGTGAACGCTTTGGCGAAACCAATGAAGCACTTTCCGAAGGCTGGGTGATTGATCACATCAAGCCCGTTTCCAAAGGTGGAACCGACGATTACGCAAACCTGCAACCACTCCAGTGGGAAAATAATCAGAACAAAGGCGAATTGCATCCCTCGTGGGATTGTTTGGTGAGCGCGAGCGGCTCAGTCAACGCGTATATCAAACAGGAGGCATTCCGATGAAAACAGCCGCACCACATTCGCAAAGAAAAACCTCCGGGCTTGGGCGACTATTCTCTTCGGTTTACCACCGCTACAAATCCTTCCGGCTTTCGCGCCAGACACAGGTTACAATCGAACCGCACAATCGTGTATCGATTCCCTTTTCAACTTTTGCTTCTTAGTACCATTTCGGTCATAAAAAAAATTTACCACAGGGAACACGGAGTAATTTTCACCGGGTTTCACTGAGCATTGTGCGCGACATCGCTCATTTTTTTCTGTGAAACGCCTCTGTGACTCCCTGTGATAAAAGAAATAGGTCTCAAAATCGCGCAGCGATTCCTCTCCAACCTCCGCTTCCCGGGAAGCACTCTCTGCGCCTCCGCGTCTCCGCGGTGAAATTTAAACCACACAATCGCGCAGCGATACTTTGCGTCCTTCGCGGTGAAAAACAAATAACCACGCCAACCCAGGCATCACGAATCGCGCAGCGATTCCTCTCCAACCTCCGCTTCCCGGGAAGCACCCTCTGCGCCTCCGCGTCTCCGCGGTGAAATTTAAAGTACAACAATTGCTCAGTAATTATTTACGCTTTCCTTCGCGGTGAAATTTAAAGTCCCACAATCGCGCAGCAATTCTTTGCGGAAATCTTTGCGTTCTCTGCGGCTTTCCGTCCATTCAGAAACCCAAATTCCTTAGCTTCGATGCACCCTATTTTATGCGCCTCCACCTTTTTGCTTATCTCTTCCTGCTGTTCCCGTTTTTTGCGCACGCCCAGTCCGCAGAGGCACTTATTGCCGCTTCCGATGCCATATATTCAGCCAACCCCGATTCATCACTCACGCTCAGTCTAAAGGCCATTGAGCAGGCCAAAGCCACGCACGATACTGTCATGCTTGCGCGCGCCCAGGCCAAGTGTGCACGGTATTATCTTCTGAAATCCGATTTCGAACAAACGGGCGTCCTGCTCAACACGGCAATCGATCTCCAGGAAAAAACCGGCGATAAAAAAGGCCTCGCGTATTCGTACAAACTGAAAGCCATCCTGCAGAAACGGATCGGTAATTCATCTGACGCCTTGCAACTGCAGCAGGATGCTGTAACACTATACCGCGATGCCGGCGATTACGACGGTATGTGTTCGGTGCTGCTCAATCTTTCCCTGGACTTTATCGAGGCAAACGATTTTGCCCGGGCGGGAGCTGCATTGGACACCATTGCCGCACACCCCGAATACAATTCCGGTGCGTCGCGTTATTTCTACCTGCAGAACCGGGGCACACTGCATGCTGCGCAGGGAGAATATGAATCCGCCATTGCGTTGTACGATTCCGCAAAAGTTGTTGCGCTGAAATATGAGCTCGTCGACAGTTACGTTACGCTCCTTGCGTTGATTGCCGCAGCGGAAA
>DATHKF010000106.1:0-2245 GCA_035489505.1 Bacteroidia bacterium
CGGACCAGATCACGGATCGCAGCGCGCGCGATACAGTCGATGAAAAACTCATGGGCTTTTATCGCTTCTGCCTGGGCCTTGGAAAAAAAGTGCTCATCGCAAACACGATGGCCGCATTCGCCGACAGCGTTTACGGAAACCCGGTAACCGGTGAAGGGTTTCTCGATCCGGGACACGTCACAGCAGCAACGGCCTGGTTTGCGGCCATCGCGTACACACTCCAGATCTATTTTGATTTCTCCGGTTACTCCGACATGGCCATTGGTATCGGAAGAATGATCGGGTTCCGCTTCCCGGAAAACTTCAACAACCCGTACACTGCGCAAAGCATTACCGATTTCTGGAGAAGATGGCACATGACGCTCGGCGCATGGATGCGCAACTACCTGTACATTCCATTGGGAGGAAACCGCGTCAATAAATTCCGCTTGTATTTCAACCTGTGGGTGGTGTTTTTGCTCTCCGGGTTGTGGCACGGCGCATCGTGGAATTTTATTTTCTGGGGCGCGTGGCATGGATTTTTCCTCGTGATCGAACGGCTGTTCCTCCTGAAACTCACAGCGAAAATCGGGAAGATCCCGCGGATTATACTCACGCTGTTTATCGTGGTGATCGGCTGGGTGTTTTTCCGTGTTGAACACATGAAACAGGCCTGGGGTTACGTGAAGGCCATGTTCGGAAGAAGTGTTGGTGATGTTTCAGTTGCAACGGGAATCGAATGGAATTACACGTTTGTTGCCGCGCTGATTTTCTCATTCTTTGTTCTTGTGCGTCGCGGACAAAAACTGCAGGATACGGTGTATGGAATAGAATCGCTCAAACCCCGGGCGCATGTTGCAATGACTTTGTGTTCACTCGTACTGTTTATAATTTCGGTGAGTTACATCACAGGAAGCGGATTTAATCCATTCATTTATTTCAGGTTCTGACATGGAAAATAAAGGACACGGGCTGAAAAAGTTTTTACTCGCGGGAATTCTCGTCGTGTTGCTGCTTCCATTGGTGCAACAGCATGTCAAGATGTTCGAATCGAAGCCGCTGAAAGGATTTGCAGTTCCCAAGGAGCAGGCGTTCTTCACGATGGGGCAATGGTGGGACGGCCGGTACCAGTTGCGGTACGAAGAATGGTACAACGAGAATTTTGGTTTCCGCAATGCGCTGGTCCGTGTGCACAACCAGTTGGCGTATAGTTTGTATGACGAAGCGAAAGCGGTGGATGTAATTACCGGGAAGGAAAATTATCTCTACGAATACAATTACATCAAAGCGTACACCGGGATAGATTTTATTGGCTACCCGGCGATGCAAATGACTGTCGACCGGTTGAAAACACTCCAGGATTCGATGGAGAAACAAAACATCACCCTGATCGTTTGTCTTGCACCGGGAAAAGCCTCGTTCTATCCCGAGTACATTCCCGATAGCTATGGTCCGGCTTCAGACAGCACAAACTATCTCGTGATGGCGAAAATGCTTTCCGGGAAAGGCGTGAACACCATTGATTACAATAAATGGTTCATGGACATGAAACCGAAATCAGAGTTCCTGCTTTACCCGAGAACCGGCATTCACTGGAGCCGTTACGGATCGACCATGGCGCTTGATTCGCTGATCAGGTATGTGGAACACAAACGCAATGTCGACATGCCCGGCATCATCTGGGAGCGCACGATCCTCAGTGATTCGCTGCGTGAACCGGACGAAGACATCAGTTTAGCGATGAACCTGATCTGGCCGATCAAACCGGATCCGATGGGTTATCCCGTGTATCATTTCGAAGATACTACAGGCAAGGCCAAAGTTTCGATGATGGCGATATCAGACAGCTACTTCTGGAGCATATTTGATGTCGGTCTCGCGCCAAAAAGTTTTTCCGACATCGATTTCTATTACTACTTCAAAGAAGTGCATCACACCGATGGATCGCCGATGAGCATGGCCAGCAATGAAACGGCTATCGAAGATGCATCCGGTCACCAGGTAGTGATGTTGATGTGCACCGAAGCCAATGCATGGGGATTAGGCTGGGGCTTCATCGACTGTGCGTATGATCACTTTGTGTCGCACCGGATGATCGATCCCAAAGATAAATTGGTGCAGGCGTACGAAAACAGTATCCGCATGAATGAAAAGTGGATGCAGGATATCCGCAAGAAAGCGCAGGAGAACGGCGTGCCACTGGATTCGATGATACACATGGATGCGGTGTATATGGCTGAGCAGGAGATGCTGAAGAAACAGTAGC
>DATHKF010000107.1:0-8463 GCA_035489505.1 Bacteroidia bacterium
TTGATTCTCCTGAGTGCGGGCGCATACGGATTTTTCATCTCGCTCGATTTGTTTACGATGTTCTTCTTCCTCGAACTCGCGGTAATTCCAAAGTTCCTGCTCATCGGGATCTGGGGAAGCGGAAGAAAGGAGTACAGCGCAATGAAACTCGCATTGATGCTTATGGGCGGATCGGCGTTCGTATTGCTCGGATTGTTGATCGTGTTCTACGCTTCAGATATCGGTGGTGGAGTTCATTCATACAATCTTCTTGAACTCGCGGCGCACCCGATCAATTTCCAGGCGCAGTGTCTTGCATTTCCATTCCTGTTTGCCGGCTTTGGTGTATTCACCGCGATGTTTCCATTTCACACCTGGGCGCCGGATGGTCACTCTTCGGCACCCACCGCTGCATCGATGTTCCTCGCCGGAATTTCCATGAAGCTGGGTGGTTACGGTTGTTTGCGTGTTGCGGTTTACCTGTTGCCGGATGCAGCGCACCACTATTCATGGATCATCGTTCTGCTTGCGGCAATCGCCATCTTCTACGGATCGTTTGCAACCATGATGCAGAAAGACCTGAAGTACATCAACGCGTACTCTTCCGTGAGTCACTGCGGATTTGTATTGCTCGGAATCGGTATGCTCACGAAGACTGCGATCACCGGCGCGGTGATGCAAATGGTTTCACACGGATTGATGACGGCCCTTTTCTTCGCTGCGATTGGAATGATCTACGAACGAACGCATACGCGTGATGTGGCGAAGATGAGCGGATTGCTGAAAGTAATTCCGTTTCTCTCCACCATTTTTATCCTGGCCGGTTTGTGTTCATTGGGCCTTCCCGGACTGAGCGGGTTTGCTGCAGAAATGACCGTGTTCCAGGGAGCATGGCAACGCCCGGAAACATTTTATCGCCTGGCAACAATCCTGGGTTGTCTCTCGATTGTAGTGACGGCCGTATATATTCTTCGTGCATCGGGTAAAGTAATTATGGGGCCTATCGAAGATGAACACCACCGCCACATCAAGGATGCAACGTGGAATGAAAAATTGGCGGCGGTCATTCTTATGCTTGCCATTCTTGCAATCGGAACCGCACCGTTCTGGTTGACAGATTTGCTGAATCCCGGATCGGAAATTATCATGAACCAGTTAACGGCACGGTAAAAAGCCGCTGAAAATATATGGATTGGAATTTTTTCACATTAATGAAATCGGAACTGTCGCTGACGGTACTCATTTTCATTTTCCTGTTTGCCAAAATCGGGAACCTCGCGGAGAATAACCGCAAGTTCCTGATGTTCGCAAACATCATGCTCGTACTCAACTTCGCGTTCGGATTTTTCTGGAACGGGACGGGCGTTCTTTTTAGCGGGATGTTTGTAACGCACAGCATTATTGGCCTCGAGAAAAATATTCTGAACCTCGCATTGATGCTGGTGTCTTTCCTCTCCTACGACTGGCTGAGCAAGAACAAGAATGCATCCGAATTTTACATGCTCCTGCTGTCTTCACAATTGGGCATGTTCTTCATGTTGTCGTCCGGAAATTTCCTGATGTTTTTCCTGGCCATGGAACTTTCCACGATTCCACTTGCAGCGCTTTCGAATTTCGATCTCGATCGTCCGAAATCATCGGAAGCGGCGTTCAAGCTCATCATGTCATCAGCATTTGCATCGTGCATCATGCTGTTCGGGCTATCGCTCCTGTACGGCACCACGGGCACACTTGATTTTTCTGAAATGCGCGGACTGATCACCATGTCTCACCTGCAGGTAATGGCATTCGTGTTTGTATTCGTTGGACTGGCATTCAAGTTGTCTCTTGTGCCATTTCACCTCTGGACTGCTGACGTGTACGAAGGTTCGCCTGTATCGATTACGGCTACGCTTGCGGTGATCTCGAAAGGTGCATTCATTTTCGTGTTCATGTCCACGCTGTTCATCGCGTTCGGACCGATGATCGCGGTGTGGGAAAAAATGATCATGCTTTCGATCATGGTTACGATCACGATCGGAAATTTCATGGCGGTGCGCCAGTCGAACCTGAAACGACTTCTTGCTTTTTCGTCCATCAGCCAGGTGGGTTACCTGCTCATGGGTATCGTTTGCGGATTTACACCGGAAGGTGCATCGTCCGTAATTTACTTCATGCTGATTTACGTGCTTTCTTCCCTGGCGATGTTCGCCGTGGTTGCCGTTGTGTTCAATCAAACCGGCAAAGAGGAAGTAAACGATTACCGCGGTTTCTACCAGAACAATAAATTGCTGAGCTGGGTAGTGGCCATTGCGTTGTTCTCACTCGCAGGTATTCCGCCAACAGCAGGGTTCTTCGGAAAATATTTCCTTCTCGCTGCGGGCGCCGGAAAAGGTGATTACATTCTTCTCGGAGTTGTGATCCTGAACATGGTTGTCTCGTTGTATTATTACCTCCGTGTGATCCGCGCGATTTTCATTGATAAAGGTGATGGTCCATCCGAGAAAGTAACGGTTAGCCCGATGGTGGCTACGTCCATCATTATTTGTGTTGCAGGTGTGCTTTGCATTGGCTTTGCCGGCGATATTTTTGAATATGTCCATTCACATTTTTATATGGAACACTAACGAACATGGCACTGAACGCGACACATGCATTTGAAGACCTGGACGGCGTGAAATGCGCAATCGTAGAGAAACTCGTTTCACCTGAACGTGCTGCATTCCTGAAAGAACTTCTTGAACTGAATGGTTATACGGTTGTTGTTGCCGGAACACCGCCACCCAAAGCAAAACCGGCTCCTCCGCCTAAGGAGGGCGAAGCTCCTGCACCGGTTGAACCACCACCTGCACCAACCACTTTTACCGTTGGCGTAACCGATGTTACATTCAGTGTAATGAATGCGGTGTTCAATCGCGAATTAAAAGCATCGAACAAAGTAATTGTTACTGCTGCGTATTGGAGACAGGAAGAGGATGCGCCGAAAAAAGAGGAGTGGTACTGGTATCATTAACCCTCAAAGGGTTATGCCCTCGCAGGGTGGCACCCTCAAAGGGTTATACCCTCGCAGGGTGGCACCCTCAAAGGGTTATACCCTCGCAGGGTTGTTACTTAAAGAATATTAGCGATGCGTCACTATTTATTTTTACTGCTGCTCCTGTTTACTTGCCGATATTCCTTCGCGCAAACTACCGTTGCAGATTCCCTTGTTCACAACAGTCTTGTCCGCACGTATTCATTTTATGTACCCGCATCCTACATTCCGGGCCAGCCCGTTCCGCTCGTCATTGATCTTCACGGATTCGGCAGTGACGGACCAACACATGCGCAACGCAGCAACTTCCAGGCGATCGCCGACACCGCAAATTTTATTGTGGCTCATCCCAACGGTACGCGGGAAACGATCACGCAACAACGTTTCTGGAATTATGGAGCGCCTTTGGTGTCATCTGTGGATGATGTTGGTTTTCTTGAAGCGTTGATCGATACAATTTCGGCGGATTACTCCATCAACCAGAACCGCATCTATTGTTCCGGCATGTCGAATGGAACGTTCATGTCGTATTACGTCGCGTGTCAGTCGAATCGGTTTGCAGCAGTAGGCGGAGTGACCGGATCGATGTCGGTTCCGATGTATAATTCATGCAATCCGGTACGGCCAACACCAACCATTCATGTTCACGGTACCAGTGATAATGTTAATCCATACACCGGAACATCGAGCATGCAGGGCATTGAAAGTGTTGCTGTATTCTGGGCCGTTCAGAATAGCTGCGATACAACGCCGGTCATCACGCAGCTGGCTGACACGGATCCGAATGACGGCGCTACGGCGGAACGTTACGTATACAACAACGGCGTCAATGGTCATACGGTGGAGTTGTTCAAAGTCACCGGTGGCGGACACACGTGGCCCGGTCATTACGTTTTCACATTCAACGGAAACACCTGTATGGATTTCGATGCAACCGCCGAGTTGTGGCGTTTCTTCAGTCAGTATGAAATTACTGTTGGTGTAATTGAAAACAGAAATGATATTGAACTGAGCATTCTTCCAAATCCTTCCGATGGAGTGTTTCAGTTGCAGGCGGGTGACAGATCAATTACGACTGTTGCAGTTTTTGACATGCAGGGACGCGTTGTTGAAACATTCGTTGGTGACAACATTCAGTACATGGATCTGCGCCACCTGCAGAGCGGAAATTACGTCGCGAGAATTTCCGGAAACGATTTCTTTGTGGTAAAAAAACTGGTGATCACATCGGCAAATTAAGCCGTGTGTAACCTTTTTCTATACAGGCGTTATAGTTTTAAACCCGTTACCATGAGAATTTCTACCCTGCTCGTCATGTTGATTCCTTTGGCCGTATCTGCACAACACCTGGATCCGAGGCCGTGGTTCCTCGCTCCTGCTCCTAATGTGAGAACAGTAACGATCACCGGACTGTATGAAACGAAAAAGGACAAACCTGATACCGCATTTCAGCAGGTCGATCATTACAATGAGGATGAACGGATGGGCTCACGAACATACAGATCGGTGCTGGACGGTGCATTGTACAATACGCGCGTTACCTATGGTTATTGGGATTATGGTCGCATGGTTGTGCGCTATTACGTAAATGGTGTGCTTACCGATACTGCAGATGTCAGGTATCATGATGCAACGATGTGGCACCTGGGCAGCGGAACTGTTTATGAATTTCATAATGATTCTGTCCAGGAAACAATAATGCTGAAGGGAAAAACTGAAGTTCGTCCAAAGCGGTTTATTGCATTTAAGAAAGATTCATTTTGGGATTACCGCAACGCAGGAACTTTTGAGCGGAAGACAATCTCCGGTGGGCAGGCAACGGACACAACCCGCTACTGGAGTCAAAGCGATGAGTGCCTGGTGATGGTTGTCAACCACTACAGCGAGTCGCGGCACAATATGCTATCCGAGTATTACAACTATGGTGTGAAAATTTTTGAATTCAAAAGATTGCGCTATAATGAAAACCTGGACATCACGTATTATCTTGAAAAGAGCAAGCAGGGTAAACCATCGTATACCATTTCGCGAAAGTTTGATGAACGCGGATTGCTGACAGAAGAGAGGTTCAATGGGGCGCAAGACAAGAGGGGCGTGCTGGTATTGAAATACAGCTATGAGTTCGATCTGGAGTAACCCTCAAAGGGTATACCCTCGCAGGGTGCCACCCTCAAAGGGCTATACCCTCGCAGGGTTGTTCGCGTTTTTAATTTTTCTTTCTACACAGTTGCCCGCACAGAACAACGATCCGCGCATTAAACAGGAAGTACAACCGGGAGTGAAGTCGGTGCAACTCACCGTTACGAGAATATTTACCCTGACCGTGAAAACATACGACACGGTAGGTCCTCCCGGAATCAACATTCCTGTTACTCACAGAGAGAAGCGTACGATTTACGACACGACCGTACGGGAAGCACGACAGTATGACCAGCAAGGGAATCTCGCATCAAGTCAACGTGTTTCCTGGGATTCAACCGCCACCACTTATCATTACACATCCGACAGTGCATGGTCTGCAACAGCCGCGGTGTATCGTAATGGGTACGATAGTGCGTTCAGAAGAATTCCGTGGCAATATATTTTCCAGGCAGACACTGTTGCTGTAAAAGGCAATACTGCCCTGGCAAAACACAGAACGGACTGGTATACTGGAATTCTTGTCTACGTAGGTGATTCGTGCCTGGCCACCCATATTTACAACGAAGGAAGAGCCGGATCCCCGAGAGGCTATCATCGGAGTCGCAGCGATTCATTCTGGGATTACGAAAGTGCCGGTCCATTTGCCCGCAAGGTGATTACACATTCGTTCCGCACGGATACTGTGAAGTACCTGAATGCGAAAAGACAATGCCTGATCAAAGTGATTAATCATTTTGATTCAACCGGTCGCGTTGACAGTTCGGAGTACTATAATTACCAGGTGAAAAAGTTTGCTGTGCAGGAGATGTATATGACTCCGAAGGAAAACAAAACGTATTACCTGCAGATGAACCGGAGTGGAAAACCATCATGCACAGTGTTCCGCACATACAATGAAAAAGGACTGTTGACTGAGGAGCGCCTGGTGACGAATGACAGGCACAACTATATGGTAGTGAAGCGGTATGAATACCAATATTACTAAGCGGGAGGTAGTGTCTCACTTTGCTTTTTGACACGGTCCCGATAGCAATCGGGAGCGCATTTTTACGGCATTTTCTTATTCTAAGCCCGGGCGCTCACGGCGAGATAACGGTAACGCGCCGTGAGCGCCCGGGCTTAGAATGGGTTTCGTGCTTCTTTTAGCGCCGTGTCGCCGTGTAAAAATTATCAAATGCTCAAACTAAGACACTACCAAGCGGGATTCACAGTGAGATATGTCCTCTTCATCCTGGTATTTTCACCGCTGTTTCTCTTCGCACAGAACAACGACCCGCGCATACCGCAGATCGCTCCGGCCCCGGGTGTGAAGTCGGTTAACATACAAACGGTACGGTATTTCAAAACCAAAATAAATGTAGAGGAACGAACTCCGCTGCAGGTATTCTTTGATATTCACCCGAAGCGCGACACGATCTGGGCTCATCATACGCTCGTTGAAGCGCAGTACTATTCGCGTGACGGACGCATAGATTCTTCGTACCGCAATCATCATTTCCCGATGCATTCGTATTATACACACTTTACGGACACGTCGTGGACGTACGTTACCTGGTATGAAAATACACGCTTCGATTCAACCATTGTTGTTGGCGATTCGGCCAGAACGATCCGGTTGGGTCCTTATTCATCCAATCACCGTTTATGGTATGCGGGCGATTCCATGCATTACATCTCATACAATAAGAAAGGCAAGTCGTTTTATCATTCCGACTTATGCAGTAGTCCGGCCGATAGTTTCTGGGATTATCAATCCGGCGGGCCATTCGCTAAAAAAGTTGTTTCACATGCGGGCAATCGCGATACAGTCTTTTATAGGGATGCGAAAGGCAAGTGGATGGTGAAAGTCATCAACCACTACGATAGTGGCGGTCATCCCGTAATGTCGGAGTACTATAACCGGTCGGTAAAGAAATTCGACCTGGTCAGCATATTTGCAAATCATCATGTGGGTGATGCCACGCTTTATCTCGATCAGTATGGAGACAGGCTGAGTATGACCACCCGCAGGACATACGATTCAAATGGACTGCTGTTGCAGGAAGCGTGGTTTTGGCGCAACCAGGCTACTCCGAATATGGTGCAGTTTTATTCGTACGATTTTTGGTAGCGGGAATTTCGTGATTTTACAAAAAATATTTTCCGCTATTGCGCAGTTCAGATATTGATCGTAATATTGCGATAGATATCTGAATCATGGGACTTTCCAAAACAGACGATTTTACGCTTAGAGAAAACAGGATTGCGCGTTATGCAAAGGCGCTTGCTCATCCTGCCCGCGTGGCGATCCTGAACATCCTTCTCAAAAAGCAAGCATGCATTTGTGGCGACATTGTCGACGTGCTGCCACTTTCACAGAGTACCGTTTCTCAACATCTCAAGGAATTAAAAGAAGCTGGTTTGATTCAGGGAGATACGGAGGGCGTTAAGGTGTGTTATTGCATCAACGAAGAAGGGTGGACTGAGGCGAAAGAATCGTTTAAAGTTCTCTTTGATTCGTACGTAGCTGGCAGCAGTTGTTGCCGGTAAATGGAAGTATAACAATCGTAAAATAACGATACAATGAAAAACGTAAATTTCACCCGGGAATGGGTCAGCAAAAATGACATCTGCACATGTGGCGATCCGAACTGCGGTTCGGGATGCTGCGGAGGTTTATGCAGTTGTGATTAAAATTTCAACACACGCGATGCCTGGATATTCCGGGTGTCGCGTGTTTGAATTCCTATCATGAAAAAGAAAGTTCTCGTCCTCTGTACCGGAAACAGTTGCCGCAGTCAAATGGCAGAAGGATACCTGCGTTATTTCGCCAACGACAAAGCGGAAATTTTCAGCGCCGGTGTTGAAACGCACGGGCTTAATCCGAAAGCGGTGTACTTCATGCAGGAAGACGGAATCGATATTTCGCAACACACGTCCAACCTCGTGGATGAATACGACGGAATCAATTTCGATTTCATCATCACCGTTTGCGACAGTGCGAAAGAACGATGCCCGGTTTTTCCTTCGCGTGCTAAGAAATTTCACCGCGATTTTCCTGATCCTTCCAAAATAAAAGGCACCGACGCAGAAATTGCAGCAGCTTTTCGCCACACGCGCGAACTGATCAAAGAATATTGCCGGCAATTCGTGAACGATAATTTATGAGACAGATCGTTTCCGAATTCATTGCAACGTTTGCTTTGCTGCTTGCAATTCTCGAATGTATTCTGATTTGCGAAGATGTACAACTTCCGGGTCTGACGCTCGCGGCCTCGTCGATTGTTGCCGGCGGCGCGGTTACATTGCTCATCATGCAATTCGGAACGATCTCGGGTGCGCACATGAAT
>DATHKF010000108.1:0-3334 GCA_035489505.1 Bacteroidia bacterium
ACAGCAGAAATTGCTGGAAGGACTGATCCGCTCTTCACAGCATTTGCTGGGATTGATCAACACCGTCCTCGATGTAACGCGTCTCAATGCCAATAAAATTGAGTTTGAATCGCAACCGTTCAAGCTGCGTGAAGTGATGCACGATGTGCAGTATGCGTTCAACCAGGCAGCGGTGGATCAAGGAATCAAGCTGCTGATGAAAGTGAGCGCTGATGTGCCGGAGTATGTACTGGGCGATGAAGTGCGCCTGCGCCAAATCATGTTCAACCTGGTTTCGAATGCAATCAAGTTTACCGATCATGGATCAGTAACCATTACCTGCGACAAACAGGGAGAAACTGCAGATGGTGAATGCCGGCTTTCATTCCAGGTTGCCGATACCGGCATTGGTATTGAACGCGAATCGCTTGCCCGGATTTTTGAGGAATACACGCAGGCCAACCGGGGCATTGCGCGAAAGTTTGGCGGAACCGGTTTAGGATTATCCATCACGCGCAAACTGGTCGAGCAGCAGGACGGAACGATTACAGTAACCAGCGAACCCGGTCGCGGAACTGTATTCCATGTAGCGCTCACCTACCCGATCGTGCGCACGGAAGAACCCATCGTACGCCGGTTGGATAACAACGCACCGCATCACCGTCTCAAAGGAAAAAATATTCTCGTCTGCGATGATGAAGACATGAACCGCATGCTGGCGGTGATGGTTATTTCCAATCACGGAGGCTTTACGGTTGAATGTGCATCGGGAGAAGAAGCGCTTGAAAAAATTCACCACCTCGATTTCGATCTCATCCTGATGGACCTGAATTTACCGGGCATCGATGGGAAAAGTGTAGTCGCGCTGATACGCGCAGACGGGAAGAAACTTCCGATCATTGCGGTTACCGGCAATGCGCATGAACAGGATTCCATTCACAGCACCGGCTTCAATGGGATTATTATTAAGCCGTACCAGGAGGCGCAGTTGGTGGATGAGATAGTGAGGCATTTGGGGTAGACACGAATTTCTTTTTCGGTTTCACCAGCGCGATGTTTTCACAATCAAAAGAGGCATGCCGGAAGCCTTGTGGTTGCAAAACATCAATTCCGAAATTCTGCGCCAATGTTCTGTGCGATTACAGTATATTCAACAGCCACCCCAATTAACTAACTGCATTACAGAGCATTAACGTTTAAGGGTTCACTTTATCAGTGTGTTCATTTATCATGAATATCCTCATAAAGTGAACAACGTCTTGTCAGACACCCTTTTGTTCACTATTTTTACATTGTTCATGAATCCTGAACAATATTATAAATATGAACAAATGAAAGAAAATCAGCTCGTCCGCACTGCTCAAAAACATTTCCGGGAAAACACAGGACTGGATTTGTTGCTCGACGTTAATGACAAAAAAATCGAAGATGTTGATGGACAAATTATCATAATCGATCCGGACACAGGGAAGAAGAATATTCTATACTTCGAAATCAAGAATGAAATACGCACGCATGATTTGCTCAAATTAAAACAGCATTACGACAGGTATAAATCGCTTATGCTGATCGCCCAATACATCTCAAAAAAAAATAAGGAACAATTAAGGCATCTGGATATTAATTACATCGAGAGTTCCGGTAATTGTTACATCAGGCACAAAGGGCTCAGAGTGTTTGTGGATAATCAAAAATCGGCTCCGGTAAGAAAGACTGGTACCAGCAAACTTTTTACCTATTCAGGAATGAAATTCATCTATGCCCTATTGCTGAAGCCCGATCTGATCACGGAAACATATCGCGAGATTGCTTACTCATCCGAAATTGCTTTGGGATCAGTAGGTGACATCATCCAGGAGCTAAAGAATAATGGTTATTTGAAGCAACATTCTGGAGAAAATAGAATTGTGAAGTTGAAGGAGTTATTTGAAGATTGGGTGGATTATTTTGACGAACGGGTGATCCCTCACATTTTTCAAGAAGTTTATGTATTTGCAGATAAAGATGCGTACAAGAACTGGCAGAATATTCCAATGAAAAATTCATCTTGGGGCGGCGAGCCCGCAGCAAGGTTGCTGGATCAATATCTCGCTCCTGAAACTTTTGTAATTTACAATAGCAACAGTAGCGCAGAAGTGATGAATCAATTTCGGTTGATTCCGGACATTCGCGGCAACGTCACACTTATGCTCCCTCTTCTGGAAAATCAGGAATTGAAAAAACACGCAGACCCATTCATGATTTACGCGGAACTCATGCGTAGTGACGACAGTCGCTGTCACGAAGCAGCATATCGCATAAGAGAAAAGTATATTGACCCGCAATTCTGAAATATTCAATCCCTACGTGGAGGAGATTCTCTCTCAGGTAAGCAGCGCTTGCAGAGAGTTGGGTGTTGATTTCTATTTGGTAGGTGCGGTAGCTCGCGATTATCATTTGTCACGCGATGAAAGCTATACTCCGAAAAGAATAACAGCTGATATAGACGTTGTGGTTGTAGTAGCTGACGAAAAACAATTCATCGCATTGAAAGAACAGCTAATATCTAAAGGAGAATTTCGTCAACACAACGAACCGATAAAACTTATTTACAAGGATGGATTTGAACTCGATCTACTTCCTTGTGGTGCAATTGAAGAAAATGGGGAGACAAGATTGACTAACCCTAAAGTATTTGTTCTTGACATGCCAGGGTTTGCACTTCTGAACGAATTGGCGGTTAACGTGCAATGGAGCGAAAACGTCAATGCCCGCGTATGTCCGTTGGAAGGAATAGTATTGCTCAAGTTGCTCGCTTGGGATAATCGCCAGGAAAGAACCAAAGACCTGTTCGATATTGATACTATCATCAAACTGTATTTCGACAATCACAGTTCGGAAGTTTATGACACATACTACGATGTTCTAGTAAACAACGACAGCAAAAATCCGGATTACACAACCGTAGTTTGTGCTGAAGTTATCGGTATCAAACTGAGAGCAATATTGAAGCCAGATGCAGCATTACGAGAGCGTGTAATTAATATTCTTGAAAAAGATGAACGGCCATTCTGGAGTGATATGCTTCGAGGACTGAAAAGCTAAAATCATAATTGAAACAAAATTCTTTTAATCGCTGACCAATCACCGCATATGAATCCATTCTACCGATTTCCAAAGATTGATTACTCAAGACTGCACCACGAAATCATGGGAAGAAGGTGTGCTTTCGATCTCTCAGAAACACCTTTGTAATATGTGCCGTCGCGAAGACTCTTAATGATGTAAACATAGTATCCCATCCATAAAACAAAAAAGCCTCAGATTTCTCTGAAGCTTCTTGCGGAACGGATGGGACTCGAACCCGTCTCGGCTC
>DATHKF010000109.1:0-5029 GCA_035489505.1 Bacteroidia bacterium
CGCTGTGCGGATGTCAACCCGGTGCAGGATCTCCATGTCCGGGAAATACAAATTACATTCTCTGCACGTTTGCGTTCAACATCACAGCCGGTTGTCCGACTTTTACAGCAATCAATGCGTTTACAACTTCAGGTACATACGCAGCCGCCGATATCCTGAATTTAAAATTGTATCAAACGAATTTTTCCACTTTCAATACGTCCACGCTCGTTGCAACGATCAATACCGGGTTAGGTCCCGGCGCGCACAGCTTTACCGGCTTTAGCCTTACACCCTGTGCAGCCACGCAACGCTATTATTGGATCACCGCAGATTTCGCTCCGGCCGCTGTTCCCGGAAATACCATTCAAGTAAATCTGATCACTGCAGCGATGTACGCAATCACCGGCACGGTCAACTACGGAACCAATACCGCGGCCGGCATTCAAACCATTTGCAATCCATTGCCGGTTTCGTTGATCTCCTTTGCAGGAAAAAATGAAAACGGAAAAAACATTTTGGAATGGCAAACGGCCAGCGAAACCAACAACGATTATTTCACACTGGAAAGATCCGACGATGGCCTTTTGTTTTCACCCGTTGCCCGCGTGGATGGAGCCGGCACCGTGTCGCAGGCGAATTCCTATTCCGCCATTGATGATTACGCCGGTCATTCCGCGGTAACGTACTATCGTTTGCGCCAGACCGATTTAAACGGGGCGTATGAATACGTTGGTGGAATTGTCGCTGTGTATGCTGAACCGCTCCGTAGCGAAATAATCATCAGCGTAAGCCCCGACAATTTATCCGTTCGACAACAGGAAGGCGATCTCGACTATGTGATTTACGATCTCGCCGGAAGGAATTGCCTGACCGGAACAATTCAGCAGGGCGAAACTGCAATTAACCTGGATGGACTTCCGGATGGAACGTACATTCTTCGTCTCAGCGACAAAGCGCACACCACGAAATTATTTTCTAAAGTTTCGGAATGATTTTCGCTCGTGTGGTGACGTCATCGCGAGGAACGAAGCGATCTCCTCCTCAAAGATGAGATTGCTTGATTCCCGGCAGTGCCTCAGTTGAGCATTTTGATATTTTACACGGCGACACGGCGCATTTTTACGGTATTTCTTATTCTAAGCCCGAGCGCTCACGGCGAGATAACGGCAACTCCATTATTGAATGAAAGATTTCCACTAAGCCGAAATTTCGCCGTGAGCGCTTGGGTTTAGAATGCGTTCTGTGCTTCTTTTAGCGCCGTGTCGCCGTGTAAAAAAGCAAAGCGAGACATTATCTACTTCCCAAGCAGTTTCTTAATCTCATTCAGTTTCATCAACGCTTCCACCGGTGTGAGATTATTGATATCTGCCTTCAGCAACTCTTCACGGATCTGTTCCAGAACAGGATCATCCAGCTGGAAAAAACTCAACTGCATTTCATCCTTGCCCGCTTTGTCAGAACGTAGCGGAGTCGCTTTTCCATCCAGCAAATCCACGCTGTGTTTCTTCTCCAGCTTGCTCATCACCTCATTTGCACGGTCAACCACACGTCGCGGCATTCCTGCCATACGCGCCACGTGAATTCCGAAGCTGTGCTCACTTCCGCCCGGCATAAGCTTCCGGAGGAAAATAACTTTGTTGCCCGACTCCTTCACACTCACGTTGAAATTGCGCACACGCGGAAACAATTCCGCCATGTCGTTCAGCTCATGATAGTGAGTCGCAAATAATGTTTTTGCTTTCGCTACCTGTTGTTCGTGGATGAATTCCGCAATCGACCAGGCAATCGAAATTCCATCGTACGTGCTCGTTCCTCTTCCGATTTCGTCGAGAAGAATTAAACTGCGTGCCGTGAGATTATTCAGGATGCTCGCCGTTTCATTCATCTCCACCATGAATGTGGATTCGCCCGAAGAAATATTATCACTCGCACCTACGCGGGTGAAAATCTTGTCCACCATTCCGATCTCCGCGTGTGCAGCCGGAACGAACGAGCCCACCTGCGCGAGCAAAACAATCAGAGCAGTCTGGCGCAGCAATGCAGATTTACCCGACATGTTCGGACCAGTGATCATAAGAATCTGCTGTCCTTCGGGATCGAGGTAAATGTCATTCGCAATGTATGTATCGCCTTCTGCAAGCTGCTGTTCAATAACGGGGTGTCTTCCGCTTTTGATATTGATGATGAGCGAATCATTCACATGCGGACGCACGTAATTGTTTCTCCGCGCCAGACGCGAAAATCCGAGCAGACAATCGAGCCGTGCCAGTTGCGCCGCGTTAATTTGTATGCGGACAGTCCACTCGCTGAGCGAAGCCACGAGTTCGTTGTACAAACGCTGTTCGATGGCTGCAATTTTTTCTTCAGCACCGAGAATTTTTTCTTCGTATTCTTTCAACTCCGGCGTAATGTAACGTTCGGCATTGACCAGCGTCTGCTTACGGATCCATTCGGTTGGAACTTTATCCTTATGCGCATTCGACACTTCGAGGTAATAACCGAAAACGTTATTGAACGCCACTTTCAGCGAAGGAATATGCGTGCGCTCACTTTCGCGCTGCTGCACTTTCAGGAGATAATCTTTCCCGGAAAAAGCCATGCCGCGCAATTCATCGAGTTCGGCATTGACACCGGTTGCAATCACATTTCCTTTGTGCAGCAAGGCCGGCGCATCTTCATTCACTTCGCGACCGATCTTTTCGCGCAATGCAGTACACGGTTCCAGTTTGTCGCCGATATTTTTTAACCCGGTCTTCGAAGAAGCCAGACACAAATGTTTCACCGGTTCAGCGGCATCCAATGCGCGTTTCAATTGCACAATCTCCCGCGGACTTATTCTTCCCGCTGCGGCCTTTGCTACGATCCGTTCAAGATCGCCAATGAGTTTCAGGTGACCGTGTAATTCGTCGCTCGCAATCGCATCTTCCAGCAATGCGCCTACTGCGTCAAGACGTTCGTTGATCTGCGCAATATCTTTCAGCGGCAAAGCAATCCAGCGTTTGAGTAACCGCGCGCCCATTGCGGTGGTGGTCTGATCAACCACGTCGATCAATGTACGCGCACGTTCATTCGCGGAGCCAAACAATTCGAGGTTGCGTATCGTGAACCGGTCGAGCCACACGTATTGATCTTCTTCCAACCGTGAAAGCGTAGTGATGTGCTGCACACGTTCGTGCTGCGTTTCACCGAGATAATGCAAAGCCGCACCGGCAGCAATCACTCCGCAATGAAAATGGTCTACACCAAATCCTTTCAGCGAAAGCACATTGAAATGCCTGAGAATTTTTTCATTGGCGTAATCGCTCGTGAACACCCAATCTTCCAATCCGAAATAATGCAGCTGATCGCCGAAGGCACCGTACACATCATTTTTCCGGTTCTTCTGGAACAGCACTTCGCTCGGCCGGAAATTTTGGATGAGTTTTTCAACGTATACCGCATTTCCTTCTGCGCATAAAAATTCGCCCGTTGAAACATCGAGAAATGCAACGCCCGCTGAATTTCCTTCCATGTAAACTGCCGCCAGGAAATTATTCGAACGGTGATCGAGTACCTTATCGTTGAATGAAACTCCGGGTGTAACCAGTTCGGTCACTCCGCGCTTCACAATCGTTTTCGTCATCTTCGGATCTTCGAGCTGGTCGCAGATCGCAACGCGTAATCCTGCGCGCACAAGTTTCGGCAGGTATGTATCGAGAGAGTGATGCGGGAATCCGGCGAGTTCGATGTACTGTGCGGCGCCATTCGCGCGTTTGGTCAGAACAATTCCAAGAATCGCTGCGGCACGTATCGCATCCTCACCAAATGTTTCGTAAAAATCGCCTACGCGAAACAACAATAACGCATCCGGGTACTTCGCCTTGATCGCGTTGTATTGCTTCATCAACGGAGTTTCGACAACACCGTTGACCGTAATTTTTGCTTTGGCCATGAGCGTCAAAAATACCGCTGATTCTTCCGTTTTTAGAGGGAAGTTTTGAACAAATTCTGCATTGAAATGCAAGCAGTTAGACCAGTTTCCCATGGGTGCTTCAGGAGTCAGGGGAAACCGCTTCCTGGGATCATTGCCCGTTTAGCTGCTGTGCCGCTCCGCAAGAGGATATTTTTTTGCCACAGATTCGCAGATTAAAAAACAATTGGATACAATTGAGTTAAAAAAAATTGCTCAAATTTTTGGCAACATTAATTTTTAAAAATCTGCGAAATCTGCGCATCTGTGGCAAAGCGTCCGCCGCGGTGGACGCAAGTATCGAAACATTAAAAGCAACTTCATGTGCTTCAATCTTCAGATAACCTCTAATTTCGTGCAATGAAAGTTACGATCATCGGCTGCGGAAACATGGGCCTCGTATACGCCCGCGCATTCCTGCGCTACAACATTGTGAATCCAGAAAATCTTCTGTTCGCGGAGAAAAACGAAATACGCCGCGACGAACTCCAGCGCATGAACATCGGCAGAGTCATCGTCACTACCGATCCGGAAATCCGGAACAGTGAACTCATCATTCTCGCTGTGAAACCACAGGACTTTACCGAACTCGCACCGAAACTGACCGGTCTTATCGGTGAAAAAACCATTGTGCTTTCGATCATGGCCGGAATAACTATTTCGCGTCTCGAAAAAGATCTCGCACACCCGTTCATCATTCGCGCGATGCCGAATTCTCCGGTGGAAGTGGGCATGGGCATGACCGGTTTCAGTGCACATCCTTCTGTTTCACTCGAACAAGTGCGCAGTGTTGAGAATTTACTTTCGACAACAGGACGCACCGTATTTTTTGAAGATGAAAAAATGCTCGATGCAGTGACCGCACTGAGCGGAAGCGGCCCGGCGTATTTTTATTACATCGTACGCGCGATGGTCGAAGCCGGAAAAGAAATGGGCATGAGCGAAGCCGTTGCTTCCACGCTGGTGAAACAAACCATGCTCGGATCGTTTCAGCTGATCAACAATGCCGCAAAACCGTTTGATGAACTGATCAGAACAGTTGCATCGAAAGGTGGAACAACGGAAGCTGCCTTAAACGTTTTCGAACAAGGTCACATG
>DATHKF010000110.1:0-5438 GCA_035489505.1 Bacteroidia bacterium
TAACAATTTCCTTCGCGCCCTGGCGGCTGCGCGTTGTTTGCACCAGCTGTTGCAAAACAGAATCCAACCGTTCGGTCTGCTGTTTTATTTTCGCGATGTATTCGCGTGTTGCTTCAGTATTCTCTGTTTCACTTTCTGCGAGATGTGCAAGCCCAAGAATGCTGGCGATCGGGCTGCGCATATCGTGCGCCGATTTATACGTGAACAGGTCGAGTTCTTCGATGGTATCCTTGAGTTCCGTGCACGTATTGACATTTCCAATAGCTATTGCTACGCCATCTGCCAGTAGCCGGAGAAGTCTCATTTCGTCTTCAGTGGCCGAATGTGCCTGGTCCCAGTAGACGCCAACAGCGCCAACAGGATTTTCCATCCGGATAGGAACAATGGCGAGGCTTTTGACAAAGGTGGAGTGATACACATCACTACTGATGCGTTCATCCTTGTAAACATCCCCGATGGCTACGGCTGTATTATTGATCATGGCCCAACCACCAACACAGTGACCCAATGGAAAACGTTGTCCTTTCCAGAGTGGGGTGTCTGTTTGTTCATCGGCGTAAAAACAGGAATCATTCTCACGCACGATAAACGCGGCCGCCTGGGCACGCGTTAATCCGAGGGCTGTGGTTTGTGCAATGTGCATAACTCTTTCCATATCGCGCGCGAGAGATAACTCCTGCATAGCGACAACGAGTTGTTCAGTAAGTTTTATTTGAGTCAATGTATTCAGAAGTAAGGGTCAGTATTGTAATTGGAGGTCGGTAAAAATAGGGAACAGACGCAGATATCCGTGCGTTGAAGTTCAGAAAATCAGCTAATTGCTGAAAAAAGAGGAGAATGCAGGAACAGGTAACGTGCAAAGGGCTGCCATTAAGACACTAAGTCACGAAGAGGCACAAAGTTTTTCGTGCTTTTTGATTACGCCGTGGAGTCTTTGAGTCTTCTTTCGACAAGCTCAGGACGACAAAACAGAGGGAATAGTTGTAATTTCATCCATGTTCACTCCACAAAACAATTACCTCGTAGCAGAATTTAAGTTTGCAGATTTTCGCCAGGCTTTTGCATTCATGACTGAAGTTGCATTTGCAGCAGAAACAGCCAATCATCACCCGGAATGGTCCAATGTTTGGAATAAAGTAATCATTAAGCTGAACACGCATGATGCGGGTAATGTGGTGACCGAAAAGGACCGCAACCTCGCTGCAGTTATTGAGAAGATTTACGCGCGATATACCAGGTGAATAAACCAGTCCACATAGCCCTCTTGTTTTTTGCTGCTGTGATTTTGTTTTCGGCGGGAGTGCCTGCGCGTTTGCAGACGGAAATCAATACGCTGAACAACGATGATGCGCTCAAGCACGGATCGTGGAGTTTGTGCGTGATCGATCTCGACAGCGGAAAAGTGGTGGCCTCGAATCTTCCCGACCGGAGCATGATCCCTGCAAGCACAATGAAAATTCTTACCACAGGTGCTGCAATGGGTTTGCTCGGGAAAGATTATCACTACACCACATACATTGAATACGACGGTGTGTACGACAGTATCACAGGAATTATCCGTGGCAATGTGTACGTGCGCGGAACGGGCGATCCGACTTTAGGTTCCGGTCATTTTGCGCAGGACACGGTGAACGGTTTTTCCGGTTTACCGAAACGCCTGAAGAAAATGGGGATCAAGATCATTGAAGGAAATATTTACGGCGATCATACTTTCTTCAGCGATAATCCATTGCCCGATGGCTGGACCTGGGGCGATATCGGGCAGTATTACGGTGCAGGAACATCGGGACTGGATTACAAAGACAATAAAGTCACGCTGTTTTTCAATTCCATGAAAGGCGATTCCGGGCGATTGGAAAAAGTTGTTCCGCAACCGAAAGGAGTGAAGTATACCACGTTCGTAACTGCCGATGGAAAAAAAGATGAAGCGTACGTGTATGGTGCGCCCAACGGAAATTCGTTCGCGGTGTATGGAAGTATTCCCGCCGGCAAAAGAAATTACGAAGTAGACGCATCCAACCCTGATCCGGCACTGACCTGCGCGGAAGATCTATTCAACGGCCTCATTGCGCAGGGAATCATCGTGGGCGGTGCACCGCGTTCGTGGGGAAGAAATGATCAGCGCAATGCGAAACCGTTTTTGCGAAGAACATTAACTACGTTTTCGTCGCCAGCCTTGTCGAAGATCATTGAGGTCACGAACAAGAAAAGCGACAACGTATACGCGGAGCAATTGCTGCGCACGCTCGGTGCATTGAAAGGTGCAGATGGCACAACGGATGATGGCACCGTAGTGGTCCGCGATTACTGGAAAAACCAGGGCGTCGACATCAGCGGCATGTACGTGATGGACGGAAGCGGTTTGTCGCGGAGCAATCTTGTAACCACGCAGCAGCAGGCGATGATTTTGTACAAGATCAGCAGGATGCCGTGGTATACAGAATTCGATGCGTCGTTACCGGTTGCGGGAAAAGAAGGTTCGATGAGCTCGTTGTGTAAAGGCACCTGTGCGGAGAACAACATGCGCGCGAAAACGGGTTACATCAATCGCGCACGCGGGTATGCAGGGTACGTGAAAACGAGGAGCGGGAGGATGGTTTGTTTTTCACTGCTGGCGAATAATTACACGTGCACGCCTACGGAGATGAAGAAGAAGTTGGAGAAGGTGTTGGTGGGGATAGCGGAGATGTGAAGGAGTTCGGAAGCGAGCCTTGTTATCGGCTTCGGACCAAGACTACAACTTAATTGACAGGTGCAAATGCCCTCCCAATCCAAGCTCCACAATTTTCTGCAATGTTGAGATCCGTACTTCCTTAATGTCATTTTCAATTTTCGAAATATAGGATTTCGTTGTGCCGCATTTCTCCGCAAGTTCTTCCTGGGTCATGCCTTTTTTCATTCGGGCTTCCTGTACCATTGCTCCGAGTTTAAAATTCTCATAACCTTTTTCGAATTTATCGCGTTTGCGCGTACCCTTTTTACCGTACTCTTCGTCGAGTAGCTGTGCGAGGGTTTTTGAATTACTTGTTTTCTTCATAATATTCCTCCTTGATTTTTAATGCCTTAGCAATTTCCTGCGGTGGTGTCTTCTGAGTCTTCTTGTTAAATCCATTGGCCAGAATAACCAGATTACCTTCGTAAAAGAAGCAGAAAATTCTGAAAATATCGCTTCCTGATTGGACGCGTATCTCATATAGTCCTTCTGTTCCTTCGATATGCTTTAAATATGTTTCCGGTACCTGTCTTACGTCTTCAATTAAGGCCAGGGTCCAGTAAATTTTATTCTTGACTTTTTGTTTTTGTTGGCTGATGAATTCTTTAAAATAGGTTTTGTAGTCTACAACGGTTCTGAATTTTGACATGTGCTTTCATATTACAAATATACAAATAAAGTTGCCCTAAAGTGAAACTCTAAAAATATTTATTTTCAACGTTTCTGGCTTAACGATGCAAGTGTAAGTAAGACTTTTCACTCAAGTCGGTATTAAACGTTTGTAAATGCTTAATGCCGTTTTAGGCTGGCTAAAATTTTGCAGGAACGCCCAATCACATTATCTTTCATCCTCCTAAAACACAATCCTCATGGAACAAGGCACAGTCAAATGGTATAACGCTGCGAAAGGTTACGGATTCATTGTCAGGGAACGGGGTCCGGATGTGTTTGTATCGCATGCGGTCATCGTGGATGGAGTTGTATTGCAGGAAGGAGATCGCGTGAGTTTTGAGGTCGTAGAAGGCCCGAAAGGTCTGCAGGCGAAAAATGTTGTTCGGATTAGCTGACGAAAATCGCAGAATAGTACCGTGATTCTCAGGAACCAAAATCCCCGATCCATTCTTCCGCACTTTTCCGGTTATCGAAATAACTGATCACCAGCTTGGCTTTGTCGACCTTGTAGGAAATAGTTTCCACGGCTACTTTATTGAAATAAGCAACCGGTGTAATGATTGCAATAGCGCGGAATCCCGAAGCAATGGCACGCGGAAGAAAATCCGTTTCGAGCCAGTGTTGATCCTCCATACCAATGAGTGTCATGTTACGGATGTCGGCCAGCACCTTCGCACATTTATTTTCAACGAGTGTCCTGAGCATCAATTCTGTTCCTTCACGAAATTGTACGCTCGTGGAATAGCCGTTCCATTCCATCACAACGGCTTCCAGGTCTTTTTCGAAATAAATGTGATACACTTCTTCTGTAGCTTTCAATTACGCGATGATTTGAACTAAATTGTTTTTTGCTTTCAGGTTTTAGGATCTTGACACCCGTACTATCATCAGAATACCCACCGTGATTCATAGTGTTTGATTAAAGACCGCCCATCTGGCGAAAGTCTACCTGATATGCTTTTTTTAACAGTTCTTGCCCCAATTCTAAGCTTGCTATTTTCGTTCGAGCAGCCACATAAATGATCTGAGTAATATTTTAGTTTCCTATTTATAAAATGAGAGTTCAGCAAGTGATAATTGCATTTAAGGAGTAAAAGAAGGATAGAATAGCTCCCGAGAATTTGAATTTTATTTAGTTTGAATGTGAGACCAATTTGATGAGAATGGGTTGTTGCATGATTTAATTTGCATAGTACAATCCAAAAGTCGTGAAAAGTTTTTTTGTTAGGTGATTTGAGTCGTTTAATAATTTTATCGTACACATCCAATTGACTGCCATCAAGCCATTTATTTGCAATGCTTTGATCGGACGTTGTCATAATGTATTTACCTATGAGCAGAAATTCAAAGATTTGTCTTAGAAGAATATTCGCCGTTCCATAATTTCCGTTGACAATCAAATTGTGGGTATTATATGCTAAGTGAATTATTTTGACATACGCTTGGAGGGCAACTCTTTCATGTTGCTGTACAGTGTAATATAAATCGAGCATTCCCGTAAAATGATTTCGAAAGAGCCCTTGTTGAATGTCAAAAAAGGTAATGAAGAATGTAATTTGTTCTTTTAGAGTTTCCGAACTGGCTAAGTGATTTTTTAGTTCATGATTGGTAAAATCAGCAAAAGTAACAGGAGACGAATCACTCATTTCAATATTTAAGTTTGAACCGGATTGCATTTTTTAGATTTAATTTAATCAAATTTTAAACCCACCATGCAACGCACATCCTTCTCATTCAAATACCATTCGAGACAATACCCGTTCGGATCTATGCCCGGATGTGCCAGCAGTTGCTGAAAGGCTTCGCTTATATGTGCCGGATTGGTCATGTAATCTGCAATCACCAGGCTGATGTATTTTCCGGAACGGATTGTAAATGCTTCCAGGTTCAATGTCTTGGCTTCGTCCGCGGACGTTTCTTCTGCAGCCGCTTTGTAAACGATCTTTCCGTTTTCAATCGGGTGCGAAATGCCGAAGTAACGCCGCTGTGCAGAGAAAGGAACAAGGGCGTGCAGCTGTTGATGTGCAGCCAGTATTCCCTCCGGAAAAGATGT
>DATHKF010000111.1:0-5458 GCA_035489505.1 Bacteroidia bacterium
CGCCTACTGTAACCGGATCTACAATCACTGAATCAACGATGGCCGTATCCGGAGGACAAACACCGCTCTGGATAATTACGCGGTAGTACGTTGTATCTGTCAGGTTGCTGTAACCTTGTGAGGTAGTTGTATTACCTGTACTGATCCAGAGAATTGAATCGTTGGAAGATTCCCATCCGAGAATTGTTCCGGTGTGCCCACTCAATGTAAGCGTCCCACCGTTGCTGCCGGAGCAAACAGTATCGCCACCGCTGACCATACCGCCAACACTGGCCGGGTTAACCGTCACAGTAGAGATAGTGGAATACGAAGGAAGACAACCACCCTGCTGCACGAGTGCACGATACTGGGTGGTCTGTGTCAGGTTAAGGTAGTTTTCTGTGTTTGTTGTATTGGCAATAATGGTCCACGTTACACCGCCGTCAATGGAGAATTCCCACTGAAGAATGGAACCCGTTTCACCAGACAGCGTGAGCGTGCCGCTATTCGCACCGCTGCACACGGTTGATGATGCCGGTGCAACCGAACCGCCAACAGAAGCAGCACCTACATTGACCGCTGCAATCGATGAGTAGATAACTCCGCAAGCCCCACTTTGAATACGGGCACGATACAAACGGGATACAGTCAGGTTCGTGTAACCTTGTGTTGTAGTTGCATTGGTAATTGGAAACCAGATAAAACCACCATCCGTGGAATATTCCCAGCGAATAATTGTACCCGTGTGTCCGCTCAATGTCAAAATTCCGCTGTTTGCCCCGCTGCAGACATTCGTCACAGGCGGATTAATCGTGCCACCGACAGTAGGAGGACTGATCGTAATGGTTGCATTGCTTGAGTTCAGTTGGAGACAGGCACCGCTTTTTACGACTGCACGATAAATGGTGGTCTGCGTAAGGTTGAGGTAAGACTGGACTGTAGTTGTATTACCAATTGGCACCCAGGTTACACCTCCATCGATGGAAGACTCCCAGCGAACAACTGAACCGGTGTGGCCGCTCAACGTAAGGTTTCCGCTATTGGCACCGCTGCAGCGCGTGGCTGAGCCGGCAACTGTTCCCGCAACTGTTGCAGGATCAATAGTCATTGAAGCAATGGAAGAATTGGCCGGAGTGCATCCGCCGTTTTGTACCTGCGCACGATACTGTGTTGGAACCGTCAGGTTATTGTACGTCTGCGTGGTTGTTGTATTGGAAATACTGATCCACGTAAATCCACCATCCGTTGAATATTCCCAACCCAACACGTTACCGGTGTGGCCTGAGAGTGTAAGCACACCCGAGTTTCCGCTGATACAAACATTTGTGCCACCCGAAACAGTTCCGCCAACCGAAGGCGCGGTATTGGTTACCATGTAACCGGTGAACGCGTCATTCGTAGGGTTGACATCACCAGCCAAAGCCACTGTTGCATCAAACGTGTACACACCCGGTACCGACAAATTGGCTTGGGTTGTGAATGTGAACGTGAAGGTTGAGTTCGACAGCAACGGAGACCCTAATGTCACCATTTGCGTAACCGGAACACCTGCATTAATCGTGTACGAAACGTTAAAGTTCGTAGCCGCAGGTAATGTGTTCCCGAAATTGAAAATCCGGATGGTGACGTTCTCTGTGGCCGTCATGGCGCAACCACTCACAGGCGATGTTATCGCAATCACAGAAAGGTCATTCTGTGAAAAACCGGTGAGAGACAAACAGAGTACAGCTAAAAGGGTAAGAATCCTCTTCATAGAGATGGTTTAGTTCGCGTTTCGTTTTGCCGCCTGCATTCTGGTTAATTGAACAGGAAAAAGCAAGCTGGGTATCAAAATCGACTCAAAAGTGAAGTTTTTCTGCACAGTTGCAAAGAAAATCCGTTTGAGATATTCAGAAAAAAGACTCATAAGCCAGGTTCAGGGATAAGAAAATCAGTTGTTTATACGCGGAAAAGCAGATTAAGTTTCATCAAAAAAAAGCGTCAATAAACTGAAAATCAGTAAATAACAATTTTTGAAACGCTTTTTCCAGTGGATGAAGCCACCTCAAAGAAGTACAATCCGGGAGCCAGACCAGAAACATCAAATTGTTGAAATCCGGAAGAATTTCGATTATTTGATGACTCAGAAAGCACAAGTTTTCCGTCGAGGTCAAAAATGCTGAAGGTCAGATTGTCGTTACCCGGCTGCGAATACTGAACGAGGATCTGGTCCTGTGCAGGATTCGGATACACTGTGGCCGTTGGAGTCAGCGGAACGATTTCCTCCACTGCAACCTGGAACAGGCTATCGCGCAAGGTGTCCTGGTAAATCACTGCGGTTACTACTTCTGCATTGAACAGAATCTGGCAATCGACTTCGAGAACGGGTAATTTCATTCCGTTGGCCAGCCATTTATACTGCACTTCGGTTGGACGGGGAATGGTAAACCCGGTTTGATTGGTAGTATCGAAAGAAACAGTGTCGACCGCATTGACCACTGAGCGAACGCGCACCACCTGGTACGTATCCAGCGGAGTGATCAGCATTCCCCAGCCGTCAACCACATTCACCCGGTGGCGGTCTTGTCCGATGTATCCAATACCCGGCAGGGTGAGTGAATACGCGGCGTCACAACTGTCGATATCGCCGTAATTCAACGGAAAACGGTAGACATAATCAGGTGAACCATAAATGATTGGCAGCGAGAACGACCCGATTGGCGGATAATCAAACGAAGAGCCTACCTGGCGAAAGCTAGATGAAGACGAACGATAATAATCTGAAAAATTCGTAGGCAATACGCCTATTACAGGCAACGAATCGGGTGTGTAGTTCGTCACACCCATATCAGACAGGAAATTGAAGGGAAATGCTGTGGGCGTAATGTATTCCACCCGCTCCTGTGCACTGGGTACAAGTGTAGAAAAATCCCAGACGTAGTTGGTGTCTGTGAGTGTGTAATCAACGCTTCCTGTTGAAAGTGCATAACTCACACGGATGGAGTCGCCGGCATCTGGCATGTCGGCATCGGTGATGGTAATTTGAGCGGATAAAGAAGAGGAAAGTAAAACAGTAATGGCCAGCGGTAACCAATTTTTCATTGCGGATATTTTTTCTAAAAATAGCAATGATATTGATACCACGCCGGATATATGTTCACATGTGTAAAAGAATCCGCTTGTGCTGACAATAAATACCGCGAAACTCAGTTTTATTCGCGCGCAAATGGAGGTGTCGGTCCTGAAAGCTTTCGGGAGAACTGGTAGTGTCTCAGTTTGAGCATTTGATAATTTTTACACGGTCCCGATAGCAATCGGGAGCGCTAAAAGAAGCACGAAACCCGTTCTA
This sequence comes from Bacteroidia bacterium, assembly GCA_035489505.1. Lineage (GTDB taxonomy): Bacteria > Bacteroidota > Bacteroidia > Palsa-965 > Palsa-965. The sequence goes on from DATHKF010000111.1 coordinate 3,308, forward strand.
AGCCCGGGCGCTCACGGCGCGTTACCGTTATCTCGCCGTGAGCGCACGGGCTTAGAATAAGAAAATGCCGTAAAAATGCGCCGTGTCGCGGTGTCAAAAAGCAAAGTGAGACACTACCGGAGAACTGACACCACGTTTAATTTCGTAAATTTGAACCTATGAATGGTACGTCGAAATCGTTTTCATGGCTTGTGCTCTGCGCCGCATTTTTCTTTTGTGCACTTCCTCTACACTCGCAAAACAGTGCAGATACAACGAAGCCCAAGGTGGTACAGATTTCGGGCATGGCCATTGACGCCGACAGCCTGTTTCCCATTCCGTTCGTAGCCATTGTTATCAAAGGAACTTCCCGCGGTGTTTACAGCACCGGCTCCGGGTATTATTCCATTGTGGCTGAAGAAAACGATACGCTTGAATTTTATTCGCTCGGGTACAAAACCGGCGTATACATTTTGCCGGATACATTCACGCGCAGCCAGGTCAATCACGTACAGACATTACAGATGGACACCGTTCTGCTCAGCGAAATGGTAGTTTACCCGTGGCCATCGCGCGAAAAATTCAAAAGCGCATTCCTGGCCATAGACATTCCGAACGATGACATGGAACGCGCACGCATGAACCTTGCCCAGCAGCGGATGGTGGAGGCAGCACAAGGTGTAAGTGCCGATGGACAGGGTGCCTACCGCAACCAGATGGAACAGCGTACCAATAAAAATTATTATGCCGGTCAGTATCAGCCGAACAATTTGCTCAATCCTGTTGCCTGGTCCAAGTTCATTCAATCAGTCAGGGACAAAAAATAACTGATTCGCTGCTATCGATTCCACCGCTACCTGATGTTTCCAAAATTCCGCTTTTTCGTTTTAACCGTCGTGTTGTCGTGTGCCTGCGCATTTTCTTTTGCGCAAACAGCTACCGTGAAAGGAAAAATCGTGGACACGCTTTCCCAGCCACTCGAGAACGTGGTAGTGGGCTATCTTGGAAGTACGCAGGGAGCGAATACCGATTCGCGCGGAAATTTTACATTGGTCATTCCGGCGGATAAAAATGTTACGCTCGTGGCCCGGCTCGTCGGGTACCGGGAATTCCGCCAGGTTTTTAATCTCAAGACAGGCGAGATCAAAGAAATTGAGATCCGCCTGTCGAAAAAAGCCGCAGGTGTTATCGATACGTTCACGTATTACAGCGACCGGCGTATATATGAGCCGTCCCCGGGCATTCCGCCACGCGTATTTGACCATCTTCCCTCTCCCACCGGTGATATCTCCGCGATCCTCCGTTTCGCAGGCGCAACATCCAACAACGAACTGAGCACGCAGTATTCCGTGCGCGGTGGAAACTTCGATGAGAACCTCGTTTACATCAACGACGTGGAGATCTACCGCCCGATTCTCACACGCGCCGGCCAGCAGGAAGGATTGAGTTTTCCGAATCCGGACATGACGGAAAATATTTATTTCTCCGCCGGTGGATTTGAAGCACGTTACGGCGACAAGATGGCTTCCGTGCTGGATGTTCGTTACAAACGTCCGACCAAATTCCGCGGAGTTGCTTCCATGAGCCTGCTTGGAATTAACGCAGAAGTAGAAGGAGCAACAGAAGATCTCCGCTTTACGTGGATGATCGGTATCCGCCAGAAATCAAACCGGTATCTCCTGAAGAATTTGGATACCAAAGGAGATTACACCTCGTCGTACACCGATTTCCAGGGACTGTTCACGTATTACCTCGATGAATTCTGGAATGTGCAGTATCTCGGCGGGATGTCGAACAACAAATACAACCTCACTCCTGCCACGCGCGAAACCGATTTCGGCACATTGAACAATGCGTTGCGCTTCACCGTGTTTTTCGAAGGACAGGTGGTCAACAAATTCCAGACGCAATTCCATTCGGTGTCGCTCAACTACAACGGCATCGGTAAGTGGAATCACAAATGGACCGCTTCTGTTTTTAATTCGTACGAAACAGAAACGTTCGACGTACTTGGCCAGTATTGGATTGACCAGCTTGAAGCCGATTTCGGAAAACCAACATTCGGCCAGGTTGCGTTTAACCGCGGTGTTGGTTCATTCCTGAACCATGCACGGAATTACATCGACGTGTGGATAACCAACGGAGAATACAAGGGTTGGTACAGCAACGATC
>DATHKF010000112.1:0-2423 GCA_035489505.1 Bacteroidia bacterium
GACAAGTACGTGACGAATGAATTTTCTTCCGGCTCGTTCTACGACGATTACAAAGCGCTCAACCTCGTGTACACCGGCCTGACCAAAGGAAGCAGGATGGTCCTGGATTACACCGAGAAGCTGACCGAAGGACGTTTCTTCGGACGTTTTTATTTCAGCACCGGTGTTCCCGTTGAAACTTCGGAATTCGTAGTGGAAGTTCCAAAAGGTGTAACCATCGAATGGAAGCTTTTCAATATCACCCAGGAAGAACTCGAAGTAACGGTGGAGGTGAAGAAGAAGAAAACCATTTATACGTGGAGAAAAAAGAATGCGACCAAGTACCGCGCCGAGGACGATGATCCGGGCCTTTCCTGGTTCGCGCCACACATTGTGGTGTACATCAAAGAGTATACGAACAAAGGAAAAGTGATTCCGTATCTCGATGGGCCGCAAGGCCTGTACAGCTGGTACTACAATTTTGTGGATGAAATCGGCAAAGAAGAAGACCCGGAACTGCGCAGGATCGTTGATTCACTGACTACCGGTGTTACCGATGAATTCGAAAAAGTGTCGCGCATTTTTTATTGGGTGCAGGACAACATCAAGTACGTTGCTTTTGAAGATGGTCTCGGCGGATTTATTCCGCGTGAAGCCAACAAAATCTGCGAGCGGCGCTACGGCGATTGCAAGGACATGGCCAACATCACGACTACGATGTTGCGCATGGCGGGAATCCAGGCGTACCTCACGTGGATAGGTACACGCAGTATTCCTTACCGGTATGCGGAGGTGCCTTCCCCCATGGCGGACAATCACATGATCTGCACGTACGTGGTGAAAGGAACGTATTACTTCCTCGACGCCACCGGAAAAAATGCACCGATCGGAACACCAACGTCAATGATCCAGGGCAAGGAAGCGCTCATCAGCATGGGCCCCGATAAATTTGAAGTGGTTACAGTTCCCGTAATTCCCGCAGATCAAAACGTGCGTGTCGATACGGTGTTTATGCAGATTGGCGAACACGGAAAAGTTTTCGGCAACGGCAGCATGTACGCACGCGGTTACGACAAAATTCACCTCACGTACCCGATGGACGCAATGAATTCCGAAGAGAAGGTGGAATTCCTCACCGGCTTTCTCAAGAAAGGGTCAAACAAATTTCTCATCGATACGCTTGAGTATGAAAACCTGTATGACCGCGACAAAGACCTGGGTGTGACGTACGATTATTCCATCGGCGGGTATGCACATGCAAACGGCGATGAGATGTACATCAACATGTGTCTCGATAAAGCCTACATGAACGGCATCATCGATACATCACGTCGCGAAGCGCCGGTTGAGATCGATTACAAAAGCACGGAAAAACACGTTTCCATTCTCACCATTCCGGAAGGATACGTGATTTCATGCATGCCGCAGGACCGCAGCTACACCATTGGCGATTATTCGTATTCCATCACGTACAAGCAAACCGGCAATACGCTCATCTGCGAAAAGATCATTGTGGTGAATACGCTGCTCATCCAGCCCGACCAGTTCGACGAGTGGAACCTTTTTGCAGCCTCGCTGAGCACGGCATACAATGAGAACGTGACATTGAAAAAAGTACAGGCACCAGCCCCAACGCCAAAAAATAAAAAGAAATGAAACGTACGGCATTAATTGCACTCCTGCTGGTTTCTGCGTTATCGGCATCAGCACAACGCCCGGCATACAAGAAATACGACTGGGAAGATTCCCGGAAACTCGATACACTCACTGTTGCGGAAAAGAAAGAAGGTGGCGTGATCATGCTCGACAAGCGGATCATCGAAACATTTTTTGATGTGGTGAAAGGACAAAGTGAAGTCGTGAACTACCACACGAAGCACGTGATCATCCGCCTGAATACCGATTACGCGATCGAGTATTACAACCGGGTGTACATTCCCATGACCAACGTTCTCGAACTTGTTGAGTTCAAAGCCCGTTTCATTTCGAAAGACGGTAAGATCCACGACATGGATAACAAGAACGTAAAGGACGTAGAGAATTACGAGAATGCCGGACCGTACAAAATTTACGCGCTCGAGGGAATTGAAATCGGGGGTGAAGTGGAATACATCTACACGGTGCGTAAAGTTTTTCGCGCGTTCGGAACAGAAAATTACCGGAGCAGTTACAATTACCGCAAGATCGAACTCGATATCTATTCGCCGAAACACATCAAGTATGATGCGAAAGGATATAACGGTTTGCCGGAAGTAAAAACGCCGGACGATTTTGATGACGATGAGAAACGTCTCGTGAGTATGAGCGCTCAGAACGTCGAAGGTTTTGAAGACGAAATGTATTCTGCTTCGAATGCTTCGTATCCACGCGTGGAATATAAGTTCGCGTACAATACGTCGGTCAGCAGGAGCACGCGGCTCAACACCTGGCAGGATGCCGCTGAA
>DATHKF010000113.1:0-4539 GCA_035489505.1 Bacteroidia bacterium
TGAAAATGTTCAACTGCGCGGCAAATAATCTTTCCCGTTTGGATGTCAGTGCAAACACGAATTTGTTCCAGCTGGATTGCGATGAAAATCCAAAGCTGGATAAGATCTGTGTGAATACGGAACAGCGGCAACAACTGGAGAACGGAAAAATGAACTGGCGCAGGGATCAGGGTGTAGTATGGACCGTTGATTGCGCCGGCGAATAATTCTGTCGAAACATAACAAGCCCATGAATTCAGATCGGATTGGGCATCACACCTCCATTTTCCGTGACGGATAAATCAGTAATTTAGCCCTGATCATCGTATCCCAAACTCCCATGAAAAAACTTCTACTTTTTGCCGTTGCTTCGATTGGAACTCTTGCTGCTTCCGCTCAGTGCACAACGACGAATGCAACCAGCTGCCAGTGCGATTCTGCTGCGCAAACCAATTGCGACCTGCTTCCGGATATTACAATTTCGTGGCAGGCGCTCACAGGTGCGGGCACAATCGAGTATTCACAAACGAGTACCGATCAGACATACCCAGGGGCCGAATGCAGGACGCTTGCGTGTTACGGGTTCAACACCGAACATTGGTTTAGGCCCGCTTACCGTACGTGGAGTTGATTCACTCGGCTATCGCTGGTTCGTTTGCGGATCAGATACCGTCAGCATTTTCGATCCCACTTCTTCGCAAACATTCACGTGCCCGAATGGAGATCCGAATCCACACCAGTTGATCTTTCAACGCGTGTATCACAAGAATGGAACAACAATGGATTATTACATGCGTCCTGCGGGAACGATGACGTATCACCCTTCGCATGGACACAACCACGTAGACGAATGGGGCGTGTTTACATTGCGCATTGATAACGGCGATCCGAATCCGCTGAACTGGCCAATCGTTGGGCAGGGACAGAAAATGGGTTTCTGTTTGATGGATTATGGTCAGTGCGGAGGCGCAGGCTATGTAGGACATTGCCGCGATACCAATATGGTTTACAACCAGGGGAACACACTGATCAACGCCGATTTTCCAAACTTCAACCTGGGTGGCGGAGGTTACGGATGCTCGCAGTTTGAGCAGGGAATTTCTTCCGGCTGGACAGACGTGTACGGAAAACATCTTGATGGTATGTGGATCAATATTCCGCCGGGCACCTGTAATGGAAATTATTACATCGTTGTAGAAATTGACCGCAACGGTGATTTTCTCGAGTCGGATGAAACCAATAACTGGACCGCTGTTCCGATCACACTCATCCTGCAGAATTCTTCCAACCCGATCATTGAAATCACTGCAGACCGTAACCCGGTGATCTGCGACAACGAATCAATTACACTGATTGCAACTGCAGGAACAAACTTTCTCTGGAGCAACGGCGATACCACGCAATCAATCACGGTATCAGCAGCGGGAACATATTCCTGTGCAGTAACTACATTTTGCGGAACGAGCACTGCAACGTTTGATGTGTATTCTACATCATCAGCAGTTCCGGTTGTAGCCGGCGACACCGCCTGTGTGAATAATTCAGCTGTGCTTACAGCAACCGGAAGCGGAACAATCCGCTGGAGAGACGGGCTCGGACAGGTTGTCGGAACAGGAACCACGTTTGTAACTCCGCCGCTTTCTGCAACCACAACGTATTACGCAGAGAATGTTCAGTCGCACTCTGACACTACTTTCGCTACACCGCACACAACGAATATGGGCTCCGGAAGTTTTGTGACTTCCTCGCAGTACCTCATGTTCACTGTGCATTCCCAGATGACTTTGATGTCAGTTCTCGTGGATGCAAACACTGCAGGAAATAAAACGATCCAGTTGCAGGATTCTGCCGGAGCAATGATGCAGACGATTACTGTGTCTGTGTCTGCAGGCGAGAGCCGCGTTGCACTGAACTGGTCTGTTGCACCTGGAAAATACCGTCTCGCGGGAACAGGCACAACGGATCTTTACCGGAACAACGGTGGAGTGAATTATCCGTTTTCACTTCCGGGTGTTCTCGACATCACCGGTTCATCAGGCGGCGCTGCGTATTATTATTTCTTCTACGACTGGGAAGTAGCAACAACAAACGAAACCTGCACAAGCACGCAGGTTGCAGTGGATGCCGTAGTTGATCCATGTTTGGGAATTGCGGGCAATCCTGCTTTCAGTTCTTCGATCAATCTCGCGCCAAATCCGAACGATGGATCATTTGTACTTCAGTTTAACGCGTTCAGCAAGAATGACGTGCATGTTTACATCACCGATGTAACCGGTCGCGTGGTGTATACTGAAATGATCCAGAACGCGCAGGGCGAAGTAAGCCACGCGATGGATCTATCATTCCTTTCGAAAGGCGTTTACTTTGTGAATGTGGGTTACGAAGAACACACCTACACCAACCGGATGATTGTTCGTTAATGTCGCGGACTGCCCTGATAAAATTTTTCTTCGTTCTCCCGTTGCTGTTCAGTAGCGGGAGAACTGCTTTATGGGCGCAGTCGGCGTGGACGATTTACAACACAACGAACAGCGGCCTGCCCGATAACAATGTGCGTGTGATCGCGATTGATCATCTTCACCGCAAGTGGATTGGAACCGAAGGCGCAGGTCTTGCAGTGTTCAATGATACCACGTGGACGATTTACACGGCTGCGAATTCCGGGTTGCCCGATAATTTCATCAAGGCATTGTTTGTTGATTCAGCGAACCGGATCTGGATCGGAACGGCTTCGGGCGGTGTTGCTCTGTTTGACGGAACAACATGGCAATCGTGGAATACATCAAACTCCGGTTTGCCGAATGATTTTGTACGCGGCATTGCCATGGATTCATTGGGCTTCCTGTGGTTTGGAACCAGTTCGGGCCTTGCCAAATTTGATGGCGATACCGCGTGGCAGGTTTGGCACGATCTGAATTCTCCGTTGTTGTCGAACAACATCACATCAATTGTTGTTGCCCCGGATAACACGAAACATTTTGCAACGATCAATGGAGGAATGTATGATTTCAACGACACTACATTTCTCGTGTATACGGTTGCAACAGCAGGCCTCAGCGACAATTCCGCGTTCTGCGTGGCGATTGACACCTTTGAAACACGTTACTATGCTTCTCCCGCTGCGGGCATCATGATGCATTACAATTTTAATTCCTGGGGATATTACAACACCATTGGTTCCGGAATCGGAAGCAATTCGCTCACGTGGGTCACGGTTGATTCACAACAAACTGTTTATGCTGCATCGATGGATTGTGGCGTGAGCCGGTTTGTTCCGCCCGTAACGTGGACGGTTTGGGATACGCTGAGTTCTCCGATACCTGATGGGTACACACAATGTGTGGTCAAGGAAAATAATCACATCGTTTGGATTGCCACGCGCGAAGGTGGACTGGTCCGCGTGGATGAGAATCCGGTGTCGGGTATCGAAGGGCAGGAAGCAAATGCCGGTGTATGGCCAGCGTGTTATCCAAACCCGGCGAATGCGGGACGAATGATTTCATTCAATGTTGTTGTACCGGATGAAAGTCCTGTTGAATTGCTGGATGTAAACGGACGGGTTGTGTTTCAATCTTCGGTCCGCGCAAATGCGGTTCAGCTGCCTGCGGATTTGTGTGCTGGTGTGTATGTGTTGCGGCTGTATTCCAACGGCACTGCGCCGGTGAATATGAAATTAATTGTGCGGTAAAAGGAAAACCGCTTAAGCGGTTGAGCGAGCCACCGGTATTTCATTGCCGGGGCTTAAGCCCCCCGGCAATGAAACTGCAGAGATGCCAAACGGTTTCAACCGTTTAATTGCTGCACCGGGCAAGAGTACATTTTGAGCGGAGACACCATCCGATTTTTTAAGACCTTTGGTTATATTAGAAACACACAATGAAATCCTTTGGCATAAAGTTTATTATCTCTGCGGTATTTACTGTTGGTGCAGCAGCATTGATCCTGTTGGATCAGCACCTGTACGCGGCCATCGCCTGTGTCGTTGCATTTTTTCTGAATGTACCCGAAGTTAAATCACACTCTTCCGTTTTTCAATTCGCGAATTTCAGGGTTCACACACTGTTGCTGGGATACTCGGTGGATTTCCTGATCAACGATGGAACATTCTGGTATACGCTTACGATGTTCCTCATGTCGTTTGCCGGTGTACTCAGGCTGGAGCTTTTCAACGTGTTCCTGGTCAAACGCTACACCGGGGTAGAATGGTTCGGCATGATTTCGATGTTCGCTGTATATATTTTCGCAGGCGTGCAACATCCCACGGAGTGGGAAGGATGGGTGTTTCCCATTTTACCGATGTTGTTCATGACTTACATCGGTACCAGCGTTGTGATTGCACCGGGAAATTATGCGCGCGGACCGCGTCCTGTTTCAGCAGAAAGCGCGCAGCTGGGAAAAGAAGCACCGGGATTTGTTTTGCCTGATGTCAATGGCAAGGATGTGAGCCTTGACGATTTCAAAAACAAACATCACGTGCTGCTGATCTTTGTTCGCGGTGACTGGTGTCCAACCTGTCACATCATGATCCGCGAATATGAGATCAATCGCGACAAATTCGCA
>DATHKF010000114.1:0-3578 GCA_035489505.1 Bacteroidia bacterium
ATTCGGGTACGCTTCCTTCGTCATCCGCAAATGCCAATCGCTTTCCGCCATAAACACCGGACGATTCTCTTTGTCGTAAGTCACGCTGCGGTATTTCTGCGAAATAAATAGTTCAAGCTGTTCCTTATCTGCCGATGTAAACCAGCAGGCTTTGAAATAATCCAGGTGACGAAAATCGCAGGACGCACCGTACTCGTGCAGCAAACGAAACTGGATCACTTCGAACTGAAGTTCACCCACCGTACCAACGATCTTGATGTTCCCGGGCTGACGTGTAAACAACTGCGCAACGCCTTCGTCCGTGAGCTGGCTCAGGCCTTTCTCGAGCTGTTTCGTTTTCAACGGATCCTTGTTGACGATCTCCTTGAATTTCTCCGGAGAAAAACTTGGGATTCCTTTGAACGTAAGATGTTCGCCTTCCGTTAACGTGTCACCGATTTTGAAATTGCCTGTGTCGTACAAACCAACCACGTCGCCGGGATACGCTTCTTCCACGATGCTTTTGTCATTCGCCATGAAACCAACCGGGTTGGAGAACCGCAATTTTTTGTCGAGACGCGTGTGGTAATAAAATTTATTCCGTTCAAACTTTCCGGAGACAATTCTGCAAAACGCAATCCGGTCGCGGTGGTTCGGGTCCAGGTTCGCGTGGATTTTAAATACAAACCCGGTAAAATCTTTTTCCGTAGGGTCAACATCGCGCTGATCGGTATGTCCCGGTTGCGGTGAAGGTGCAATCCGGATAAACGTATCGAGCAATTCCTTCACACCAAAATTGTTGACCGCGCTTCCGAAAAATACCGGCGCAAGATATCCTTCGCGGTAAAGCTCCACGTCAAACGGTTCGAACACGCCTTCGATGAGTTCCGCGTCTTCGCGCAGTTTTACCGCAGCATCCTCACCGATGTGTTTGTCGAGCGAAGGATCATTGATATCTTCAAACGCGATCACGTCGTCCGACAATTTTGTTTTTCCCGAAGTAAAAAGGTTCAATTGCTTTTCATACAAATTGAAAACGCCCTTGAACGTACTTCCGGAACCGATCGGCCACGAAAGCGGACGCGTATGAATGTTGAGTTCTTCACTCACCTCATCGAGCAGGTCGTACGGGTCGCGTCCTTCGCGGTCAAGCTTATTGATGAAAATAATCACCGGCGTATGTCGCATGCGGCACACTTCCATGAGCTTGCGCGTTTGCTCTTCGACACCTTTCACGCAATCGATCACGAGGATTACGCTGTCCACAGCAGTCAGCGTTCTGTACGTGTCTTCCGCAAAGTCTTTGTGACCGGGTGTATCAAGAATGTTGATCTTGCAATCTTTGTAATCAAATCCCATCACGGAAGTAGCCACGGAAATTCCGCGCTGCTTTTCAATTTCCATGAAATCGGAAGTCGCGGTCTTCTTGATCTTATTGCTTTTTACCGCACCTGCTGTTTGAATGGCTCCGCCGAAGAGCAGGAGTTTTTCGGTAAGTGTTGTTTTTCCGGCATCCGGGTGAGAAATGATCCCGAATGTTCTCCGTTTATTAATTTCTTGAGTGTTCACGTCAATATAATTTGTGCCCAAAGGGCGAATGATTGTTTTGGAAGTTAATGGATGGTCATGCCGCTGCTTAGCCGCATGAAAATGCAGGAACGCCGTTAGAGGGGCGTTGCAATACTGTATATGAATATTCCTGCTGACATGGTGGCGCGAAGGTAAGAAAAAAGTATTAGTGAGGGCGTCAGCATGTACCACCCAAACCGCAAGTCTCTCGTTTCTTCAATTTAACAAACGGAACCGGCCTTTTCCCAACAGGGGAGCCGGGAGACTTCCGGGGAAATCACAGACCTCCCGGGGAAAAGCGTAGTGCAACTTGTAAGGTTAAACAATCTTTATACTTTTATTCCAGTGAATAACCGGCGCAAGCATTATCACCATCCCGGGTGATTTCAATAATTTAAACTCATAAATGATGTTCAAAAAGAATACCCCCGAACCCGAACCTACCTGTGGATTTTGTTCCAGACCCAAATCAGAAGTTGAAATACTGATTCAAGGGGTGTCATGCTTTATTTGCGAACGATGCGCGCCGGCCGCAAGCAATTTAGTAAACGAGCAGCTCCATAAAAAGGATAAAACGGAACTCCCTGCCAGGATATCTTCTTTACCCATTCTGATCAATGAACTAAAAAAAGATTTCACAGGACAAAATCATATCCTCAAAAATTTAGCGACCTCCATTTACCTGCATTCAAAAAAAGTAAAAAGTGATAAGATCAGACCTTCCTATCTCAACAACAACATGATTCTTGTTGGGGAATCAGGGTGCGGAAAATCTTATTTACTGAATTTGATTGCTGAGAAAACGGACCTTCCCACGGTAGTCGTTAATGCCAGCACGTATAGTCAGACAGGCTACGTGGGAGAAGATGTTGACTCTATATTATCTTCACTTCTGAAAAAGGCAGGTGGTGACGTTTCAAAAGCTCAATCCGGAATAATCTTTATAGATAATATTGATTACATAGCTATCAGGCCCGTTCAAAATAAATTAATCACAAGAGATATAAGCGGGGAAGGCGTTCAGTTGGATATCCTCGAATTATTGAGCAATACAATTATTAATGTCGCACCGGAAGGTGGGCGTAAGCATCCTGACCAACCTTTCATTCCTTTTGATACAACCAATTTATTGTTCATCGCCAGCGGAAAATTCAATACCATGGATAAGTCCCGCTTGTTATCCGGTAAAATAAATCATTCGGATATCATCGAACAGGGTTTTTTACCGGAACTGGTAAACAGGTTTAGCTGCATAAACTATTTCACCCCCTATTCTGCAAATGATTACGCGCTAATGCTTGAAGACACAGATCATTCGATCCTCAAACACTACAAAGCATTTTTTGCAGAACTTGGGTTAGAAATAGAATTTACAAAAGACTTTGTAACACATCTTGCGGAGTTGACGCTTAAAGAAAAAAAAGGGTTTTATACAATTAAGAACAGCCTTGAAGATATAAGTTTAAGATTGGTGGACCATCTCTGCAGTGATGAAAATAAAGAAGTCAGTATTGATTCGGTTTGGCTACCCGGCTGATCAAAACCAATTAAGCAGTTGAATAATCAATTGTGTTCATTGCCGGAACTGATCCCGATAACCATCGGGGCTCCGGCAATAAACACAGTCGGTTTGCCAAACGGTTTCAACCGTTTTCCATTCCAGCGATCGGGTAAATGATTTCAAACTGAACCTCTACCCATTTCAGCCCTCCATTATTTCTGCACGACTATTTTTCCCGTCGCAACAATTCTATCCCTGTTATTGACCTGGTAAAAATACAGTCCGTCGGGTTGCGAAGAAATGTCAATCGGAGACTCTGTCTGCGGATCAATGGCCGATTGATAAACCCGTTCTCCGAGCGCATTGTAAATCTCGATTTCAACCGGCTGATCGGTCGCACATGAAATGATAAACTGGCCGTTTGTCGGGTTAGGATATACATTCACATTCACTTGTTCCGTATTTTCTTCAACACCGGAAATTGCATCTCCCTCATACCTCGCTGCCGCAAAATCATTGGAACCTCCAA
>DATHKF010000115.1:0-2087 GCA_035489505.1 Bacteroidia bacterium
ATTTGCGTTGGACATGACAGATCGTATCGGTATTTCCGAGATACGGATATGCGGCAATCATCGCGCTGGCGTGCCCGGGCATTTCAATTTCCGGAACAACGGTAATGTGCAATGAATCGGCGAAGCGCACAATTTCTTTGACTTCTTCCTGCGTATACGATCCGCCGTACTCTTCGTGGTCGTAGTATTCCGGAATGTCGTGTGCATGCCCCGAGAGCGTGGCACTGCGTATCGAACCCACTTGAGTAAGCAGTGGATATTTTTTGATCTCAATTCTCCAGCCCTGGTCATCCGTGAGATGCCAGTGAAATGTGTTCAGCTTGTACATCGCCATCCAGCGGAGATATGTTTTTACATCTTCCTTCGGAAAAAAGTGACGCGATACATCGAGATGCATTCCTCTCCAGGAAAAACGCGGGTAATCGATGATGGAGCAGGAGGGAACGATGAGCGAATTCGGTTCGCGTCCCTGCTGCATCAGTTGAAGAATGGTCTGGAGACCGTAAAAAATTCCGGCGCGGCTTCCGTAGAGATTTATTCCGTCGCGGTTGACAAACAACTCGTATCCTTCGGCAGGTAATCCGGATGAATCGAGACTGATGAAAATGCAGGGCTCGATCCCCGACAATTTTCCGTACCGCAAGTCAAGATTGAAAAGCTGTTTCGTTTGCTGCCGGAAAAATTCACATTCTTTCTTCAGCGATTTATTGTCGGGGACGATCGTGACTTTACTGCTGATCGCAAAATCGCCAGAGAAGGCGAGGAGTGTCTGCGGTTTCGGAATGACCGGGTAGCGTTGCTGCGAATATTGCGCGTGAAGAAATACGCAGCTGAATGAAAAAATAAAAACAAGAATTGTTTTCATCACACTTCATCGAGTGGTTCAACAATAACTCCATCCATGCCCGGACGGATTTCGAGTTTCTCTTCGCCAAAGTCGAGCATGATGGAATGATTGCTGTAGACATTATCGCCCTGGTGTTCTACACCCAGTAAGCGCAACGTTTTTCCAACCGATGGCTCCCACAGCACATTGTCGTTCATGTTGTCGCTGCGCAGATCAATTTTTCCGCCGAACTCATGCAACAACTGGAGCCGGTATTTTTCTCCATCGAAATCGTCGGCAAGTGTCAATGCGTCTTCCATGGATTCCGGAACCGTGATCACGAGATTGTAATCGCCGAAATCGAGTTCCAGTTTTTCGAGGAATTCAAAACGTTCTCCGGGCTGGGTATTGTTGATCCAGTTGTGATACACCACATTCTTCAGCACGTGGCCTTCAGCAGCTTTCAGTTTTTTGAGGTGATCGTGGGAGAAGAATTCGGACATGCCGTAAAGGTAGCGATTCCAGCGTGGAGAAGCAGAAACGGGAGTGGGCCAGTTTGGTTACGAGGAGCTCATGAAAACCGCTGAAGCGGTTGGATGATCAATCGCTGTTCATTGCCGGGGGCTTAAGCCCCCGGCAATGAACCCGGCAGATTCGCCAAACGGTTTCAACCGTTTTCCATTCCAGTGACATTGGGTAAATGATTTCAAACTGACCCACTACCGGAGAAACAGTGGCAGTAGAAGATGAACGTGTTTCAATGAAAAGCAGATACAACTTCTTTTTATCTGCCTATCCGCAATCCCTGACGCAGCACGTTTCTATCTCTGAAACCGACTGCCGCTGCCGCTGCTACTGCCACTATTTTACTTAACCCCCATTCTCGCTGCAATATCCTTCGGAATAGCGCCCTTGTGCACAAGAACTCCTGTAGTCTTAAACTGGAAATACGCATACGATACGTAAATGTATCCACCGGTTTCGTTGTTCTCCGAGCCCCATGAATTTTTCACGATCAGGTATTTTTTTCCGTTCTGGTCTTTGCACTGTCCGGTGATGTGCATACCGTGATCGTCCTGCGTGGCGAGGTTATCGAATGCTTCCTGGCGCATCAGCGCTGAGATCGCACGGTCTTTACACGGATACGTCCAGAGCGAATCTTTTTCGCCGGTCCGCATGTCTTCCATATTTTTTTCAGGAACAATCGCCATTCCGTTCTTGTGTGAAAAATATTTCTCGGAAACATCCGTTCCCCATTCCA
>DATHKF010000116.1:0-3643 GCA_035489505.1 Bacteroidia bacterium
CGTTGCCGATGATTTGCTGAAAAAGAACAAGCTTCCGTTTGACCTGGTTCGCCCGGTCATTCTCGAAACTGCTTTCAAAGCCATGGACATGTCGCCTGCTGAAGCACAAACGGGACCTGCCATTCGCGGTGACAAAAAAACTATTGCGCACCACGAAAAAATGCTGAAGGGTAATCCTTCGCTGGAGAAAATGTACAAGCGTTTGACCAAGAGCATTTCGAAAAAATTGCCTGACGCTAAACTCACAAAAAAATAACCACAGAGTACACAGGGGTTCACTGAGCCATGTATAGTTCAGCACTCAGTGAACCTCTGTGAAAACACTCGGTGGCCCCTGTGGTAAAATAAAAAGAACGTCTGCTGCTCATGAGTGCATTGAACTTCAAAGAAAAACTAAACGCCATTCGTGCTTTTGTTTTTGACATCGATGGGGTACTCACCGACGGAACCATTACCATTCACTCCAACGACACCGTGTCGCGCACTGTATTTGCCCGCGATGCGCATGCGATTCAGCACGCCATCCATCAAGGTTATCTCGTAGCCATCATCTCTGCGGCCCGCGACGAAATGCTCAAGACACGCTACCTGCGTTTGGGAATGAACGAAGTCTATCTCGGATCAACCGACAAAGAAATTACGCTCAAAGAATTTGCCGCTGTTTACAGTCTCGAATACGACAACATTCTTTACCTGGGCGATGACGTTCCCGATTACAACGCCATGAAGCTTGCCGGAATTGCTGCTTGTCCGAACGATGCAGTCCACGAAATCCGCGAGATTTCTGCTTACGTTTCCACCTACAAGGGCGGAGCCGGTTGTGCACGGGATGTGATTGAGCAGGTGATGCGGGTGCAAAATAAGTGGTAATGTGCTAATGCGACCTGTCCCACCTCGGCGAGCTTGTCCGGAGCGAAGCCGAAGGGCTCGGTCTGACAAGTAGTTTCACCATATAAGTTTTGTGGGCACAACGATTCGAGCCGACTCGCAACACGATTCCGGATAGAGCCGACTTGTCAGACCGAGCGGAGCCGAGGTGACCAAAGCCACATTAGCATATCAGCACATTAATAATTAGCACATTAATCTTATTTTTACACCTTATGCTCGACTTTCTCAAGCTGGTCCGGTTTCCAAACTTACTCATCCTTGCATTCACGCAGTACGTGATCCGCTGGAGTTTGCTTGCGCCGTACCTGGCGAAGAAACGCTACGAACTCGATTACTCCGTGATCGGTTTCCAGATGACTGAGTTCGATTTTTTCCTGCTCGTACTGAGCACAGTCATGATTGCCGCTGCGGGATACATCATCAACGATTATTTCGATATCCGCATTGATGAAGTGAACCGTCCGGCAAGCAACCTGGTTGGAAAAACGATCAAGCGTCGTGTAGCCATGGCCTTACACATGACGCTCAACATTCTGGGTGTATTGATCGGACTCTGGATTTCCTGGAAGTACGGTATGTTCCGCGCCGGTTCGTTCATCTACCTGGCCGCTCCTACCCTGCTCTGGTTTTACAGCACAAGTCTCAAACGGCAATTCCTCATTGGAAATGTAGTGATCGCGTTGTTGAGTTCACTCATTCCTTTGCTTGGTGTGATCTACGAACTCACGGCTATTTCACGCGCGTTTCCAACGCTGGTACAGCAGCAAATCCTGCAGCTCGATCTTCCATTGACTTTTGCGTTGGGTTATACGCTCTTCGCATTCCTGGTTTCACTCATCCGCGAGATCGTGAAAGACATTGAAGACTACGAAGGCGACATGGAATACGGTTGCAAAACTTTGCCGATCGTGCTTGGAATTAATCGCGCGAAGTGGGTTGTGATTACGCTCACCACCGGACTTTTTTCTGCCTTGTGTTACATGCAGTACGTGTGGTGGCAACTGGATGCGTGGAATTTCTTTTTCTACGTGCTGGTCCTTCTGCAGCTTCCGGTGATTTACCTCGCGTACCGGAATCACACCGCAACCGGAAAAAAGGACTGGAAATTGCTGAGCGGATTACTGAAGTACATTATGCTTGCGGGAGTATCGTTCTTGTTTTTGTATGCGCATGAAATCAATTCCAATATCAATTAATGTGCTCGTCAGACTTCGGCTCCGCTCAGTCTGACAAGATTCGTTGATCAAAATTTCGGTATCGAGACGTGAACAGTCGCCACTTACAGAATACACACGAATTGAAACAACTTGTCAGACCAGGCTCGCCGAGAGGTGACAAGGACAGAAGACGATAATGACCGAAACCCATCAGCAAATCAGCAAATCAGCAAATCAGCACATTATCCTTGCGTCCAAATCCCCGCGCAGGCAATTTCTCCTTTCAGAAATCGGTTTTGCGTTTGAGTTGATCACCAAGGAAGTCAACGAAGATTTTCCGGAACATCTGAAAGCCGGAGAAATTCCGCTGTTTCTCTGCCGGAAAAAAGCCGATGCTTTCGAACATGTGCTCAACGAAAACTCGATTGTAGTCACAGCCGATACCATCGTGTGGATCCACGATCATGTGCTGAACAAACCTGCCGATGAACAGGAAGCCATGACGATGCTGATGGAACTCTCCGGAAACCGTCACGAAGTGTACACGGGCGTTTGCATCAAGTCGGCCGTCAAAGAAATTTCCTTCGTTGTAAAAACGGATGTCTATTTCCGCGAGCTCAGCAAAGACGATATTGAGTATTACATTCTCACGTGCAAGCCACTCGACAAGGCCGGATCATATGGTGCGCAGGAATGTTTGAAAGAAGGATTCAATCCGTGTTCAGCAGAGGAAATTGCGTTCCTGAAGTCCATCGGGAAAGAAAGCCTTGTTCAGAAATCAATTGTGTCGAAAGAAGAAAGCAAATTTCATTGCGTCGACCGTATCGATGGATCGTATTTCAATGTGATGGGGTTGCCGGTGGTGGAGTTGTATCACGCATTAAGAGAGTTCTGAGAAAAACGTCATTCCCTGTATCAGCCTCGGCGAGCTTGTCCGGAGCGAAGCCGAAGGGCTCGGTCTGACAAGTATGCTTCGATCATATTTCCGGTAACGAGATCGAAGAACAATTTATGTATCGCAATCGTTGACTGAAAACGCTTGTCAGACCGAGCGGAGCCGAGGTTAGAAAAGCGAAGACGGTATGACCGAACCCCATTAGCAAATTAGCATATTAGGAATTAGCACATCAATACCTTTGCCCGGAAACATAATGATCAATGTGCTCCGTTGTTGTCATTGAAATACGACGGCTGAAAACAATCGCCCCCGATTCGTTCAAAGCACCCATGCTTGTGCCAAACTGGTTCACGACATAGAAGGAATTTGAACCGTCAACCAGGATCGTTATTTCGTCGGCTGCTGTTGCTCCGTACTTCACCACAATACTGTCGTTGCCGTTCGGATCAGCATAAATTCTTCCGTCGAAGTAAGTTGTGTCCTCTGTAATCACCCAACCCGATGCCTGCGTAGCTGTTAATGTCCGGATCATGAAATGATAATTTCCAAAATCAGGCGCACGCGGATCAATGACTCCGGCCTGTCCCGGATTGGCATCATCCTTTTTGCAGGAAACCTGTGTGATGGTGATGACCAGGCAGAGAAGAAAAAACGGAAGGAGGATTTTATGCACAGTACAAGTTACGGAATTCGTGGA
>DATHKF010000117.1:0-12359 GCA_035489505.1 Bacteroidia bacterium
CGGATGAAATGTCGAACCGTGAGAAAAAAGCAGTAGACGACGACTTCGAATTCTGGGGTGGTGTTGACCTCGGCGTAAACGGGTTGATGACGTACGACAACCAGGTGGTGATGCCGCAGGGACTGGAGTCGATGGATCTCAACTACGTAAAGTCGTATGTGTTCGGTGTGAATATGTTTCAGAAAAACATTCACATCTACCGCAACAACGTGAACCTCGGAACGGGTCTGGGTTTGACCTGGTACCACTACAACCTGCGCGGATCGTATTCGCTGCAACCCAATGTCGATTATACATTCGCCGTCAATGACTCGCTGGATTATTCGAAAAACCGTTTGAACATGTGTTATGTAAACGTGCCGCTGTTCCTTGAGTTCAATACCAACAGCTCAAATGCAGACCGTTCATTCCACATTGGAGGCGGAGTGCAATTCGGGTACAACATTTTCAAGAACAAACTCAAGCAGAAATACGAACTGGATAACCGCACATACAAGCGCAAAGTCAAAGACGATTTCAACATCAACCCATTCAAGATCGATTTGATTGGACGCATGGGCTTCGGTGATTTCACGATCTTTGCTTCTTACTCGCTTACTACTTTGTTTGAAAAACAAAAAGGTCCGACACTGTATCCGTTCACCGCAGGAATTCACATCGATTTCTAAATAAGTTATAATACATCCCTTAAAATCCTCCGGCCTTCATTGGTGCGGGGGATTTTGTTTAATGGATAGACGCCATTCGACAAGCTCATGACAAGCGCCGCCGCAAAGCACGCGAAGGTTTAGGATGTCATTGCGAGGCACGAAGCAATCTCCTCTCCGAAGACGAGACTGCTTCGTGCCTCGCAGTGACGTTTCCTGCGTGCTTTGGTATTGGCGGAGTAAATCGCGAAGCGATTTCTTTGTGAACTCTGCTCCCTAAACCTTTGCGGTTTTCTTTGTGCGCTTTGCGTCTATATTTCTTCCGAATTTCTTTCGATCACTTACTTTTGTATCCCATTATGCAACCAATCCTCCTCTCCAACGGCTTTCACCTTTCACCTCCAACGGAAAACGATGTTCCGGAATTGATTACGCGCCTCAACGATCCGTACATCTATGCACGTACATTGATGCTACCCGCTAATTATTCAGAGAAGGATGCGGGTTTTTTTCTGGCGCTCTGTCAATCGCATCTCCAGGCATTCGGACATCCGCTCCATTTTTCGATTCGTAACCCCGAAGGAACAGCGATTGGCGGATGCGGATTTCACGGCAAGAACACCGTTCCCGGCCTGGCTCACAAGGACGAGATCGGTTACTGGCTCGCTACGGAATACCGTGGTAAAGGAATCATGACCGAAGCCGTGAAGAAAATTGTGGAGTATGGATTTACCACCCGCAATCTCTTGCGCATTGAAGCGCCGGTGTATTCGTTCAATGTGGAATCGGAAGCGGTGTTGGTGAAGTGTGGATTCACGAAGGAAGGCTACATGCCCAAAGCGTACTTCCGGAACAACGAATACCACGACGCGAAGTTTTATGCGATTGTGAAATAGGATGTAGTGGTAGCGCCTTTGGCGTAGGAGCCACAGATGCGCAGATTACGCTGATTTTTAAAATTCAGATTTAATTTTTTTCAATCATTTAATCTGCGTAATCAGCGAATCTGTGGCAAAGGGCCGAAGGCCAGGTCAAGGTTGAGTTTCGCGAACAGCAATGTTATGAGACCGCATTCCCGTTATCTGATAGAACTTTTCCTGACGAACTTCCCTATCTTCGCGCTACCCTTTATACTATGAAAGACAAGCTCAAAAATCTCGAAGATAAAATCGCCGAAGCGCAGTTAGGCGGCGGACAAAAGCGCATTGATGCGCAACATAAAAAAGGCAAGCTCACTGCGCGTGAACGCCTGCATTTCCTGCTCGACGAAGGAAGCTTCGAAGAGATCGGAATGCTGGTTACACACCGCTCCAGTGATTTTGGTTTGGAAAAAGAAAAATACCTGGGCGATGGTGTCGTTACCGGTTACGGAAAGATCGACGGCCGTTTGGTGTACGTGTTCTCGCAGGACTTCACCGTTTTCGGCGGATCACTTTCCGAAACACATGCAGAGAAAATCTGCAAGGTAATGGACCTCGCCATGAAAAACGGAGCTCCGGTTATCGGCCTGAACGATTCCGGCGGTGCGCGTATCCAGGAAGGCGTTGTTTCGCTCGGCGGCTATGCCGATATTTTTTACCGCAACACACTTGCATCCGGCGTGATCCCGCAGATTTCTGCCATCATGGGACCTTGCGCAGGCGGAGCAGTTTATTCTCCGGCCATTACCGATTTCATTCTCATGGTCGAGAACACCTCGTACATGTTTGTCACCGGTCCGAACGTGGTGAAAACCGTTACGCACGAAGAAGTAACGAGCGAACAGCTCGGCGGAGCGATGACGCATGCAACAAAATCAGGCGTCACGCATTTTGCCTGTGCCAATGAAATTGAATGCATCCGCAACATCCGCGCGCTGGTGTCGTACATGCCGCAGAATTGCGAAGACCAGGCGGCACGGTTTGCGTACGAAGCTGCGAATGAAAAACGTCCCGGGTTGAATTCAATCATTCCGGCGAACCCGAACCAGCCTTACGATATCCGCGAAGTTATTTCGGAAGTGATCGATGCAAATACATTTCTCGAAGTGCACAAGCATTTCGCAGAAAACATCGTTGTAGGTTTTGCACGTCTGGCCGGAAGAAGTATTGGTATCGTTGCCAATCAGCCTGCCGTGCTGGCCGGTGTACTTGATATTCATTCTTCAACCAAGGCGGCGCGTTTTGTGCGCTTCTGCGATTCGTTCAATATTCCATTGCTCGTGTTCGAAGACGTTCCGGGATTTCTTCCCGGCACCGACCAGGAATGGAATGCGATCATCACCAATGGAGCGAAACTGCTCTACGCGTTCTGCGAAGCAACTGTTCCGCGTGTGACCGTCATTACACGCAAAGCCTACGGCGGCGCATACGACGTGATGAACTCGAAACACATTGGCGCCGACATGAACTACGCCTGGCCAACCGCAGAAATTGCGGTGATGGGAGCCAAAGGCGCAGCCGAAATTATTTTCAAGAATGAAATTTCTACCGCAAAAGATCCGGTTGCCAAACTGAAAGAGAAAGAGCAGGAGTACATGGAAACTTTTGCAAATCCATACCGTGCCGCAGAACGCGGTTTCATCGATGAGGTGATTGTGCCCGAAGACACGCGTACAAAACTCATCGCTGCATTTGAAATGCTTCAGAACAAAGCCGCGAAATTGCCGAGGAAGAAGCATGGGAATATTCCGCTTTAGGATTTTTTCATTTTCAAATCTCAAATTTTGATTATCCAAAATGTGGAAAATCGAAAATTGAGAATATTGAATTAATTCCTATCTTTCGTTTAGACCAAACACATTCTCCTATGAAAAAGCTTTTACTTTTTTCAGCAATTTCTCTGTCAACACTGGCGTTCGCGCAACACCCAACCGACAAAGGCTGGCGTTCGGTAGGCGGCACAGGCAATCTTTATTTTGATTTCGACGGCAGCGACGGAACCTTTAATCGTTTCGAACTTGGGCCTGAAGTGTATTGGTTTGTAGGAAACAGTTTTGGACTCGGAACGGATTTCGGTTTCAGCATGAACTCAAACAAAATGGAGCAGAGTGACACTGTTACCTTTCGTAGCCAGTCGATCAGCATGTGGGTGGCACCGGGCTTCCGTTTTTACATGCGCGAACCGGAAAAAGCATGGCGCCCGTACATCTTTGCGAATGCAGGATTCCAGTATTCAGGATCACACAGTACTACCGATTACGATAACTCAGCCATAACGGACCTGGACTCCAAATCATCCACCAGTGGTTTCCGTGGATACGGCGGCGTAGGAATGGCCTGGTTCTTCTCTGATCATGCAGCATTCGATATCCGCGCAAGGCTATTCAATGTGTACCCGGGCTTCAACGACCAGGGAGAAAAAGCACTGGAGTTTGGATATAGCCCAAGCATCATGATCGGTGTGCAGGCGTTCTTCGATTAAACAGAATTACCTTGAGAGAGAAAAGGCGTCGGAGATTTCCGGGGCTTTTTTTTTGAATAGCCGCAAAGGCGCAAAGCGTACGTCACTGCGAGCGGAGCGAAGCAATCCCATCTTCGAAGAGGGGACTGCTTCGTTCCGCTTCGCTTCTCTCGCAGTGACGTACGCTCTGCGCCTCCGCGTCTCTGCGGTAATTTTTAAATCCCGTCTATTGAACGATAATCCGAATCTCCTTCTCCGTCAACCTTCCATCCTTATCATTCACGTTGAACGTCCACCGTTCCGTGCCCACCTGGTTGCGGACCGTAAATGAAAAATCGTACTCGCAATGCGCTTGTCCTTCTGGAACGTAAAAACGGGTGTAGAGTGAATCCACATTTGCTCCGTCGTAAGCAACTTCGGAATAAATCAGGTGAAGCGGATCGGTACCCGCATCTGTGATGACGCCAACAAGAATGGTTGTTCCCGGTGCTACGTTCAGATCGGCAGACGTATAAGCTGCACCGCTTTTGAATGCAATGACCGGTGGTTTTGTTTCTTTTTTGCACGCGGAAAAAAACAACATCAATCCCAGGAATGGGAGGATCAGAAACGGAAAAGCTGATTTGAGCATGGAACACTAATATACCCAAAATTAATGTGCTGATAAGTTAATGTGCTCATGTTCGCCGTCAAACCGAGCGGAGCCGAGGGAAGGCAATTAACAAATCAACACATTAGCATATTGGCACATTGTTTAATTTTGCAGTCATGGATCAGCCGACCCGCAATCAATCCATTCTTAAAAAATATATTCCCGAGCCTGCGGTTCCGCTTATTTCGGACTGGATTTTCCATTTCAATTTTAAACTCAAAATCCGGAAACCGCGTCAGTCGGTGTATGGCGATTACCGTCCGCCAAAACCAGGGCTGAACCACCTGATCACCATTAACCGCGACATGAACCAGTATGGATTTCTCCTGACATTGGTTCACGAGATTGCGCACCTGCTTACGTTCGAACGTCACGGCAACCGCGTGAAACCTCACGGTAGCGAGTGGAAGGAATCGTTCAAAGAACTCATGCGTCCCATGATGCGTCTCAATATTTTTCCGGAAGACGTTCGACTGGCCATCATCAGCTACATGCGCGACCCGGGAGCGAGCAGTTGTTCGGATACGAATCTCATGCGTGTGCTCAAAAAATACGACCCGGCAAATGGACTCGTCCTGCTGGAATCATTGTCGCTCAATGCCCACTTCGAATACAGCGGACGCGTGTTTGTGAAAGGCGCGAAAATCCGTACCCGGTATCACTGCAAAGAGCGCGACTCGAAGCATGTGTACTTGTTTGCTGGCCTCGCAGAGGTGAAATCAGTGGACAGTGCACCAGTACGCAGTGCGCAGTAACCGCACCCGAAACTGCGCACTGATCTACTGCGCACTGTCCACTGTTTTAGTATCTTTGCGCCAGAATGACGCTGAGGGAGATTCTGGAGCGGTTCGAGACGGATTCACAGACGGGTAAAATCGTTTCTGTGCTGGGAACTTCTTTGCCTTCACGGATTCAGTTACGCGGTTTAGCGGGTTCAGCCGCAGCATTCATTGGCGCCGCAACAGCCAAACTAACCAGCCAGTCGCATCTTTTCATTCTTCCCGACAAAGAAATTGCCGCGTATTTTTTCAATGACCTTGAAAGCCTGCTCGGAGAATTGCGGGAAGATGGAGAAACGGTCACCCAGATTCCGGTCATGTTTTTTCCGTCTTCGTACCGCCGGCCCTACCAGGTGGAAGAAACGGATAATGCAAACGTGCTTCTTCGCGCAGAAGTACTCGACCGCATCCGCCGCGAAAAACGGGTGCTCGTTGTAACCTATCCGTCCGCATTGACGGAAATGGTGGTGACCCGGCAATTGCTCGAACGCAATACACTACGCCTCCATCGCGGAGAAAAAGTTCCGATTCATTTCATCACCGATCTTTTGTCCACGTACGGATTCGAGCAGGTCGATTACGTGTATGAAGCCGGACAATACGCTGTGCGCGGAGGAATTGTAGACGTGTTCTCTTTCGCACACGAAAATCCGTACCGCCTCGAATTCTTTGGCGACGAAGTAGATTCGATCCGTTCGTTTGACGCGCTCACACAGCTTTCGCTGAAAACAATCGAGCACCTCACTATTATTCCAAACGTGCAGGGAAAATTGCTTTCCGAAAGCCGTGAATCGTTTCTCGACTATTTTGAGTCGGCCAAGCACGCAGCTTCACCAAACGCCATCTGGATTTACGACCTGGAATTGACCGAAGGAGGGATCCAGAAGGAGTTTGGAGCGGCAGAAAAAATTTATGACGAACAGATTAAAGATGCAGCCGTTTCGCGTCTTCCGCCTTCCGAGCAATACATCAGCGGCGAAATGTTCCGTAAACAGCTACTGAATTTTTCAGTGATCGAAAACGGAAACCGATTTTTGCTGAAGGATGCAGAAACGCTGAACTATTCCATGTCGCCGCAACCGACATTCCAGAAAAACTTTGATCTCCTCACGCAGGCGCTTTCCAAACATACGGTCAACGGATTTACCAATGTCATTTTTACCGACGGAGCAAAACAATCTGAACGTCTCTTCAAAATTTTCGAGGACATCGGCCGCAAGCTGGATTACCACCCGATGGTGGTTTCCATTCATGAAGGATTTATTGATCAGACCATGAAGCTGGCCTGCTTCACCGATCACCAGATCTTTGAGCGGTATCACCGTTTCCGCTTGCGCGATGGTTTCCAGCGAAAGAAAGAAGCAATGTCGCTGAAAGAGTTGCGCGGATTGAGTCCCGGCGATTACGTGGTGCACATCGATCACGGAGTCGGGCGTTTCGGTGGACTCGAAAAAATTGAAGTCAGCGGCAAACTCCAGGAAGCGATTCGTCTCGTTTACCGCGACAACGATGTTTTGTACGTGAGCATTCACTCGCTGCACCGGATTTCCAAATACGCCGGTAAAGAGGGAGAACAACCGCGTATCGACAAGATCGGTTCGGTGGCGTGGCAGAATCTCAAAGCGAAGACAAAAATCCGGGTGAAGGAAATTGCTTTCGACCTGATCAAATTGTACGCGCAACGCAAATCACAGAAAGGTTTCCGTTTTTCACCGGACAATTACATGCAGCATGAACTCGAGGCCAGTTTCATTTATGAAGACACGCCGGATCAGCTGAAAGCCACGCAGGACGTGAAACGCGATATGGAACGGGAAATTCCCATGGACCGTCTCGTTTGCGGTGATGTTGGTTTTGGAAAAACGGAAGTAGCCATTCGCGCGGCGTTCAAAGCCGTGTGCGACAGCAAGCAGGTTGCCATTCTGGTACCAACCACCATTCTCGCTTTGCAGCATTACAAAACATTCAGCGAGCGATTGAAAGATCTTCCGGCGACTGTGGCGTATATCAACCGCTACCGTTCGGCTGCACAGAAAAAAGAAACATTGAAGCTGGTCGAGAGCGGGGCAATTGATATTCTCATCGGCACACACGCTATCGTTGGCAAAGACGTGAAGTTTAAAGATCTCGGTTTGCTCATCGTGGATGAAGAACAAAAGTTTGGTGTTGCCGCAAAAGACAAATTGAAAACGCTGCGCACAAACGTAGATACGTTGACATTGACTGCAACACCAATCCCGCGAACACTCCAGTTTTCATTGATGAGCGCGCGCGACCTGAGCGTGATCAATACTCCACCGGCCAACCGTTTCCCCGTACAAACCGAATTGCATACGTTCAGTGAAGAACTCATCCGTGATGCTGTTTCGTTTGAAATGCAACGCGGCGGACAGGTTTTCTTCGTGCACAACCGCGTGAGTAACATCCGCGAAATTGCCGGAATGATCTCGCGCCTCGTTCCCGATGCGCGTGTAGCCATTGGTCACGGGCAAATGGAATCCGGCAAGCTCGAAGAGATCATGCTCGATTTTGTGGAAGGACAATACGATGTGCTGGTGTCCACAACCATCATTGAGTCCGGTCTCGACGTGTCGAACGCGAACACGATGATCATCAACGATGCGCAGAATTTCGGGTTGAGTGATCTGCACCAGATGCGTGGCCGGGTAGGGCGTTCCAACCGGAAAGCATTTTGTTACCTGATCACACCACCGGTGTTTATGCTTACGTCGGAAGCGCAGCGGCGATTGAAAGCGATCGAAGAATTTTCCGATCTCGGTGCAGGATTCCACATTGCGTTACGTGATCTCGACATTCGTGGCGCCGGAAATCTTTTGGGCGGAGAACAAAGCGGATTTATTTCGGACATCGGTTTTGATATGTACCAGAAAATTCTCGATGAAGCGATCCAGGAGCTGAAAGAAACCGAGTTCAAGGATTTGTTCCGACTGGAAGAAGCTGAACAGAGTTCCGAAGTCAGGGACGCCAACACGAAGCGCAGAGGAATTTACGTGCGCGACACGCAGGTGGATACCGATATGGAAATTCTCATTCCGGATGAATACGTGGGCAACATCACTGAGCGACTCGCTTTATACCGCCAGCTCGACGACAGTAAATCCGAAGACGATATCAATCGTTTCGAAGCCATGATGCGTGATCGTTTCGGACCTGTTCCGGCCCAGGTCACAGAATTGATTGATACCGTTCGTTTGCGTTGGCTCGCGATGCAGATCGGTTTCGAACGGCTTGTACTCAAGAACAAACGCATGACGGGTTACTTCATTCCGAAACAGGATTCGCCGTATTACCAGTCGGAAGCGTTCACCAAAGTGCTGAAGTTCGTGCAGACAAACCGGCAGGTGAAAATGAAAGAGAACAACAACAAGCTCACGGTTTCTTTCGAGAATGTAACCTCGGTGAAGGATGCGATGAGTTCGTTGCAGCCGATGACGTGATCGAGTTTCGGTTTGTTGATTTTCGCCCTTCGACCGGCTCAGGGCGCGCCTGCGGCAGCAAGGATTTTTTTTGGTCAATCTCACTACGTTCTATTGACATTCGACCCCTTCAGGGTCGCGTAGCTCACCCGAAACCAAGCGATCGAATTTCTCCGGGGTCGCGCAACACAAAAAATCAAATACGGAATCTGTGAGTGTCGCGCGACCCTGAAGGGGTCGAATGTTATTACCCGGGGGTAATAACACAAAAAGAAAAATTCCTTGCTGCCGCAGGCGCTTGCTGAACTTGGCGAATGAAAAGGAAAAAACGTATCCTTTCCCACCTCCACCGTTATAAACACGCAAACAATTCAATAGTTCACATGTTCAAAAATTTACTTTTTCTCGCTGCGTGCACCTGTGCGCAGGTACTTCACGCGCAAACCATTCTTCCTTCTCCCCAAGGCCCCGAAAACAAACCCTTTATGGTGTATTTCGGTTATGGCGTATCGCCCAATAAAATGACACCCGTTTCACAATTCTACTGCGCATCCGAACCGTCCGGATCATTCACCGTGAAGAAACGAAGCGAGTCGGGTGTGTGGTCGTTTAAGGATGCCACGCCGGTTATTTACTACACGTGGGTTCCGCAGATGACTTATCATTTTCTCCCACGCAAGAAATGGGCGAAGACATTCGGAGGAAGGACCAAAAATTTCTTTGGCACCCTGGTGAGTAACCACGTGTACAAGATTGGATTTGCCGGCGGTCTGGGCCTGAATCTTATTCGTCCGCAGTTTATGGCCGCACCATCACTCATCATCGGAAAAAATCTAAGTTTCCAGGCTGGTGTGTGCGTGATGCAAAAGGAAACCCTTCGCGGAGAATATTACGAAGGACAGGTGCTGACCGAGCATCTCGATTTTGAAAATCTTCACCGGAAAATTTACTACCCGGAATGGTTTTTCTCCGTGGCGTTCCGGTTTGACCGGGTGGTTTTTGTGGATCAGCCGGAAGAGTAAAAGGATGTGCAGATGTGCAAATGATGCGCCTGCGGCAGCAAGGGATTTTTAAAACCCTTTCACTTCGTTCAAGGGACATGCGACTTCTCCGAAGTCGGAAAGTTCCAATGGGCTTCATGATCCCGGAGGGATCACATATCCCTTGAACGAAGTGAAAGGAAAAAAAGAAAAAATTCCTTGCTGCCGCAGGCGTAATCTGCACATCGGTTAATCTGCACATCTACCCATCAAAGATTCCGGTCCATCTTCCGATAGTAAATCGCCAGCACCACCAGTTCCACAAAACGATAGATGACGCCGATGGGACTCAGCGAATCAAGCAGAATGCCAATGACTACGTTCGCGAAATAGGTGTACAGAAAAAGTTCGACGCCCCAGCGTTTGAAATGCCAGATGCCAACATAAGCAATGAAACGAAAGGAGATCAGCAATCCGAAAAGCGCAGGATAGTAATCACCCAGGTCTCGTGTATCCGGTGAAAATACCGACGGCATGCTGAATAGCACCAATATAAATCCGATCACGGCAAGTACTGTGATGATCGTTGGTCGCGTATACGTGATATATCCCATTACATTCCGCTTCTGATTGCTTCAACCGGGTCGAGTTGCGACGCCGAGTAAGCAGGAATAAAACCTGAAATGATCCCGATCATCGCTGAAATAGTCAGGCCGAGGATCACATTGGAACTTGAAAGCACAAACTCAAAGTCAATCATTTTCGAGGCGATGATCGATCCCACGTAAACCAAAGCCAGCCCGATGGCTCCGCCGATGATGCAAAGCACGATCGATTCGCAGAGGAACTGCGCCAGGATGAACCAGTTCTTCGCGCCCAGCGCTTTTTGAATCCCGATCTGGTTGGTCCTTTCTTTCACCGATACAAACATGATGTTGGCGATCCCGAAACCACCCACGAGGATTGAAAAAGCCCCGATCACCCATCCGGCAGTTCCGAACACCCGGAAAATTTCTCCCGTTTGTGCAGTGAGGAGGCTTACTTCATTGAGTGCAAAATCGTCGTCGTCGCCGGGCTGAAGACTGTGTATTCCCCGCAGCATGCCCATCAGTTCGTCTTTGAGATCGGCCGAACTCATGCCTTCTTTACCTTTCACAAGGATGCTTGGACTTACCTGGTCGGTTTCAAGATCAATGTATTTCTGGGCAAACTCGGCCGGGACCACTACCATGTTGTCGAGACTATTGCCAAACATGCTTTCTCCTTCGCGGGCAAATTCACCCACAATCTCCACTTTCTGACCGTACAATTTCAATTGCAACCCAATCGGGTCCTGTCCGCCAAACAAAGCATCACCGATCCCGGAACCAATCACGCACACCGGGTTCCCGGTTTCCACCTCCTGGTCGGCGAAATATCTTCCGTGATGCACGTCAAACTTTTTGACCAGCTCGTAGCCTTTTGAAGTGGCCAGCAACTGGGCGTTCTCCACGAAAGAAGTCTTGTAGTAGATCGTTTTTCGTACGTACGCATTGAATACGGCCGCATCAATGTTCTCCGAGCGGCGCATCATTTCCTCGGTTTCCCTGATTTTCGGGAGCGGACGGTTCATGTATTTCCACCAGGGATAATCCGGGCCGAAAGTCCATGGCCACTTCTGTACGAAGATCACTTCGCCACCCAGCGATTCGAGGCTGCCGCGCACTTTCCGCTCCAGCGAATCCACAGCGGTAAATACAGCGATGATGGCAAAAATGCCAATGGTAATTCCCAGCAACGAAAGAGTCGTCCGCAAACGGTTCACCCTCAATGCATGCAGGGCAAAGGAGACACTTTCACGAAGCAGTGAGAGGAAAAACATCCCGTAAAGGTACGGGTTTAGGAGTTCCGGGTTCCGCTCGTAATTCCTCAGGTAAACGGTTGAAACCGTTAGGGGAGTTCACTGTTCTATTGCCGGGGGCTTAAGCCCCCGGCAATAGAACAGCCTCTGGATCATTAACCACTTCAGTGGTTTTTACAGGCATCCTTCCCGGTGTAACACATCTTCAGTTGATCCCGACACTTGTGTTTTACCCGGTTCAAAGCCGGAATGAAAAATTAGTTTTGCATCATCCCGAAGTCTGCACTGCTCCGGATTCTGCAGTGGAATTATGAACAGAAAATGCACTTTATCAACAAAGCGAAAAAAGCCTGTTTTAGAGGGATTTCATGCATGTGAACTTTGTACCTTCGAAACACTTTTTTTAAGCAGATAATGAGCAGTTCCAGGAAGATAAAAAGTGCATTGATTTCGGTGTTTTACAAGGACAATTTGGAGCCGGTAATCCGTCGTTTGCATGAACTCGGTGTTGTGCTGTACAGCACGGGCGGTACGCAATCGTTCATCGAACAATTAAAAATTCCGGTAACACCGGTTGAATCACTCACATCGTATCCGTCGATTCTTGGTGGTCGCGTGAAAACATTGCATCCGAAAATTTTCG
>DATHKF010000118.1:0-4175 GCA_035489505.1 Bacteroidia bacterium
CTCGCTACGGGCCCTAAGCAATTCCTGGTGGACAGTGTGCTGGTCAGTGAACGTGCTTCGCCGACGTTCGGAACAGGGATGACGTTTAAAGTATTCCGGCAAAATTTCGGTCTGAATTCAGCAATTGAATTTGAATGCGGACCGCTGGCCAGTTTTCTTTTCGACCGTGGAGGAAAAATCAAGTTTGCACCTGTTGCAGCGGGACGTTTTCGTTTCCTGAAAAAGGAGGACTTCATTATGTATTTGGGGTGCAGTTACTCGGTGGGGATTAATGCGCTGGGGATATTTTATGGGACGGGGTATATTTTTTAAATTTTTTTGCCGCAAGGAAATCGCTGCGCGATTTTAGGATGGCTTTTTCTTTTTCACCGCGGAGGCGCAGAGGCGCGGAGAACTTAATCCTTAAGCAAGCACTGGTCGCGGAGAAGAAGCTCTGCGAACATTGCTGACTCATAACATCAAAACACTCCGCGCCTCTGCGCCTCCGCGGTGAGATAAAACAAATCACGCAGTGATTCCTGTGCCCTTACGGTAAATCAAAAAATAATGCCCTGAAGTAACGCACCTATTGGGGAGGTACGCACTCCAGGACATTGTACCCGTTAACTGGTTGCCATCAGTATGCCGAATACGCTCCAGTGAGATCTAACGACTCAAAATTTCCGTAGTGCGGATTCAAGCTCATCACCGGAATTGGAGAGTGATTTACGATGTGCTTCGATAACGGTCCAAGGTCAATTCGTCCCATCACCGATTCATCTTCTGTAAGTATCAAAATAAGGTCTGCGCGGATAGAGTCGGCGTACTTCATCGCTTCATTGGCAATGTTGTCGCCCTTCACGGTGTGGCGTGTGTATGCAACTTCCGCTTTGTCGACAGCCATTTGAACCTGGTCCAGAACAACCTGGAGTTTCTCGTATTCGCCTTCTTCTTCGCTGTCGAGCAAACCAAGAATGTGAATTTTCGAATGGCATGTTGTGGCCAGTTGTATGGCTATGCCTACTTTTTCACGGGAATGGCGCGACCGGTCGATGGGTAACACAATGTTGGAAAAACCCGGTTTGCGCTTCTCTTTGTGAAACGTAATTATGGGACACGGCGCAAGCGACACGAGATGCTGGGCATTGCTGCCAATAAGAATTTCTTCCAGGCCTTTGGCGCCGTGTGTACCCATCATCACGAGATCTGTTTTTTCTTCCGTGATCAGATCGATCAATTCGTACGAAATTTTTCCGTGCATGCATTTTGTACGCACGTTAGCCGCATATTTCGAACGTATTTCGGTGGCGATTTCGCGGAGTTTTAGTTCCGCAGTTTTTCGGTTTTCTCCTTCGTCGATCGGAAGAACAAAAGGCTCGGGGGTTTCAAAGTAATAGTGATTGGGAGGCAACACGTGTACAAGCAAAAGATCGGCTTGAGTTGCTGCTGCCAGCCACGCGGCATGGTCGAGGGCTTCGGAACTCGTTTCCGAGAAGTCCGTGGGGACCATGATCTTTTTGATGTTGAGTTTCATGGCGGTTCGGTTTAGTGTTGTTATTTTTTTTGGTGTGTGATGTCCGTGGTGTCAGGTGGTACCACCTGACATCACCCGACTTTCTTCGTCAATCTTTCTACTGTAGCCAGGAACAAATCCATGTTCAGTGGTTTAACAAAATATTCCTGTGCACCGAGTCCAAACCCGGAGAGGATAGTTGTTGAATGATCAAGACTGGTAATAATGATGATTGGAATACTCTCGAACGTATAATTTTTCAGTAAGCTCAAAAGTGTGAGACCGGAAATATCCGGCATCATCAGATCGGTTACGAGCAGGTCGTATTTGTTCTTGGATAATTTCAATAATGCGCTCCATCCGTTCATCACGGAATCCACAGTATACCCGCGCTCGGTAAGTTTAAACGTAAGCATTTCAATAATCATCGGATCATCATCTACCACCAGAATATTCATTGCGTTGCTCCCTTCCTTTATGATCTCAACGTGATTTGCAAGAGTTCAAGACTTGCTTCAGCCGTATGTTTGTTATACGAAAAGGATGCTTTTTACAATTCTGAACTCGACGTGTTGCAGGGAAGTGTCGGTGCATTGCAGTAAAATGCGGATGGAACGACGGAGGAAGGCGACTAAAAAATCGGAGATATCCTTTCAGGTCCAAACGCTGGTAAATCATGATCTGTTACGCAGATAAAATTTACCACGGTGACACGGCGGCACGGCGAAAATCTTTGTGATCCCAAGCCCGCGCGGCACAGCGAATAGAAGACAGTCGCTTCGCTTCTGTCCGTCCAAATGAAGTGTTTGTTTTCGACCATTGCGCGATTGAATTGGGTGCTTTTTACCACAGAGGATCACCGGGGAATTTCACAGAGGTTCACAGAGGAGCGCACTCAGTGAACCTCTGTGAAAACCACCCGGTGGGCTCTGTGGTTAATATTTCCAATGAGTGTCGCAAATTGTTGATTCGCTGTGCCGGCAGTAGATTTAGGTTTCTGCGCCGTGTCTCCGTGGTTAGTTACACTTCGCGGTCCGACACCGACTTTGAAAATCGCCTCAGATCAGGTTGATCCGCGTGAGCAATTCTTTCTGTCGCGAACGACTGATCGGAATTGTTTTTTTCTCCACCACAATAAAATTTCCATCGAGCCCCGAGATCTTTTCGAGGTTTACGATGAACGAATTGTGTACGCGAAAAAACAAATTGTAAGGAATGCTGTCGGCAACGGTCTTCAACGTGGAATGAACCTTATGCTGTCCCTGTTGGGTAACGATGTTGAGATAGTCTGACTGCGCTTCAATGTATAGAATGGAGGATGTTTCAATGCGCACATGAACACCATTTGATTTAATAAACAGGTGGTCTTTCTGACGGACATCTTTTTTCTGCGGGCTGGTGTGGAGCGAGTAGGCACGCATGGCGGCTTTCAGGAAACGTTCATCGCTTACGGGTTTTGCGAGAAAATCAGCGACATCGTAATCAAAAGCTTCTACGGCGTAGCGATGTTCAGAAGACGTTAAAATAACCTGGAGCGGGTGTGCAGCAATACTATCCAGCAATTGAAGCCCGGTTGTTCCCGGCATGAGAACATCCAGGATGAGCAAGTCTACCCGGTGTTCCAGGAATATATCCGGTGCACTGGAAGCGGAATTGCATGACCCGACAAGTTTGAGAAAGGAAATTTTCCCAACTTTTTTCTCGAGGTCGATCCGGGTCAAATCATCATCATCTACTATAAGGCAGTTCACGTTCCTGAAATGTGGGTTAGGGTCAACGACTGTCTTGATTGATACGGAATATGAACTGGGATGGTTGCGAAACTGAAAAAAACAGGTGAAAACACCCGGGTGAAATTAGAACAGGTTTAGTTTCCGGAACACGTCTTCTTTGTACGATTTCCCAATGGGAATGAGTTTTCCGTTGCACGAAATAACGTTGTCTTCGATCTTTTGAATCTGGTCTACGCGGATCAGGAAAGAACGATGAACGCGGATAAATGAGGGCGCAGGAAGTTTTTCCTGGATATCCTTGAGCGTGTTATGCATGGTGAACTTTTCCTTGTGGGTGTGAATCACCGCATAATCGCCCATGGCTTCGACCCACATAATATCCGATTTGCGGACACTAACGAGCACGTGTTCTTTTTTGACGAAAACAATATCATTTTCGGATTTCAGTTCCGCGTTGATTGACGGCGCTTCTTTCGCTTTTGTTACAGACTGGTAGAACCGGGGGTAGGTGATTGGTTTAACGAGATAATCAACCACCCGGTGATCGAAGGCTTCGAGCGCAAATTCGCGGTGCGAAGTGACCAGGATTATTTTCTGGTACGGATTATTCAGCGCTTCGATGAATTCCAGCCCGGTCATCCCCGGCATTTCAATGTCCAGGAAAATAAGGTCAACCTTATTTGATGTCAGCCAGGTGAGCGCGTCTGTTGGACCGGAAAATGATTGAACCGCGCGAAGGAAGCCGGTTTTCCCAATGAGATGGGTGATCAGGTCGCGGGAAAGACTATCATCATCAACAATGATCGCGGTCATAATTAACGTTCTGCGTGCAACGTGGATTCCAGTTCGTGCATGGCGTTTGCGCAAACAATTTTCACCCGTTCGATAAGCGCCGGAATTTTTTCAAGATTTGTTTTTTCGGCTGCAAATTGTTCAAGATCATGAACAGT